>CANNRA010000061.1 GCA_947507735.1 Actinomycetota bacterium | reverse complement strand
CGGAAACGCCGGCCCTCCGCAATTTCCGGGGTCGTTGCGCAGCCGCCGCTCAGGCGCGGAGCGCGCTGGGAGTCGCCAGCGGTGCGCTGACGTCAGTGACCGGGTCGGTCGCTGGTGGTCGCGAGCGCCTGGGCGAGCGCGCCCTCCAGCTGGTCAGGCGTGAACGGCTTGACCAGCGGCACGACCCCGAGCGGCAGCTGGAACTCGGCCAGGCCGCTCATCAGCACAACACCGATGCTGCGCTCGCGCCGTGCCTCCTCGGCGAATGCCAGGCCGTCGCCGTCGGGCAGGATCAGATCGGCGACGAGCGCGTCGTAGCTGCGGCCGGCCAGGGCGACTCGCGCCTCGGCCAGCGATCCGGCCACGGTGACGTCGTACCCGGAGCGCTCGAGGATGGCGACGATCACACGCGCGACGCGCTGCTCATCCTCGACGACGAGCGCCGAACCGGTCACCGTTCTCTCTGCCCATCCCGCCATCCGAGCAGCGAATGCTTGCTACGCGAGGTGGGACGACCCGTTGACCACGGTGATAAAACGGTATGAGCATCCCGTAAATGAGGGATGTCATCCCTCGAACGGGCGCTACGGCCGGTGCAGCGGCTTGTACTTGATGCGATGCGGCTCGAGCGCCTCGGCGCCACGGGTCTCCTTGACCCAGGCGGCGTACTCCTCGTAGCTGCCGTCGAACCACGTGACCTGCGAGTCGCCCTCGAAGGCCAGGATGTGCGTGGCGATGCGGTCGAGGAACCAGCGATCGTGCGAGATGACCACCGCGCAGCCGCCGAAGTCGAGCAGCGCGTCCTCGAGCGAGCGCAGCGTGTCGACGTCGAGGTCGTTGGTCGGCTCGTCCAGCAGCAGCAGGTTGCCGCCCGAGCGCAGCAGCTTCGCCAGGTGGACGCGGTTGCGCTCGCCGCCGGAGAGGTCGGAGACGCGCTTCTGCTGGTCGCCGCCCTTGAAGTTGAACCACGAGACGTACTGGCGCGAGTTCACCTCGCGCGGGCCGAGCTCGAGAATGTCGTGCCCGCCAGAGATCTCCTTCCAGACTGTGCTCGCCGGGTCGAGATCGCCACGCGACTGGTCGACGTACGCAAGCTTCACCGTCTCGCCGATGCGCAGCGAGCCGCCGTCGGGCGTCTCCTGGCCGGCGATCATGCGGAAGAGGGTCGTCTTGCCGGCGCCGTTCGGCCCGATCACGCCGACGATGCCGCCCGGGGGCAGCGAGAAGGTCATGTCCTCGACGAGCAGGCGATCGCCGAAGCCCTTGGCGACGTGGTCGGCGACGACGACGGTGTCACCGAGGCGCGGGCCGGCCGGGATGAAGATCTCGATCTTGTCGATCTTCACGTCGCGCTCGCGCGCCATCAGGTTCTCGTACGCCGAGACGCGCGCCTTCGACTTGGCGTGGCGCGCCTTGGGCGACGAGCGCACCCACTCCAGCTCCTGCTTGAGCGCGCGCTGGCGGGCCGACTCGCTCTTCTCCTCGATCGAGAGGCGCACGCGCTTCTGGTCGAGCCAGCCGGAGTAGTTGCCCTCGTACGGGATGCCCTTGCCGCGGTCGAGCTCGAGGATCCAGCCGGCGACGTTGTCGAGGAAGTAGCGATCGTGGGTGATCGCGACGACGGTGCCCGGGTAGTCGGCGAGGAAACGCTCGAGCCAGGCGACGCTCTCGGCGTCGAGGTGGTTCGTCGGCTCGTCCAGCAGCAGCAGGTCGGGCGAGGAGAGCAGCAGGCGGCAGAGGGCGACGCGGCGGCGCTCGCCACCAGAGAGGGTGCTGACGTCGCGGTCGCCGTCAGGGAGGCGCAGCGCGTCCATCGCCCGGTCGAGGGTCTGCTCGAGACCCCACGCGTCGTGGCGGTCGATCAGCTCCTGCACCTTGCCCTGCTCCTCGAGCAGCTTGTCGAAGTCGGCCTCGGGATCGGCGAAGCCGGCCGAGATCTCGTTGAAGCGGTCGAGCAGGTCGCGCAGGTAACGGACGCCGTCCTCGACGTTGCCGCGCACGTCCTTCTCGGGATCGAGATACGGCTCCTGCTCGAGGAAGCCGACGGTCGCGCCCGCGCGCAGGTCGGCGTGGCCGGAGGATGGCTCCTCCTTGCCCGCCATGATGCGCAGCAGGGTGGACTTGCCGGCGCCGTTGACGCCGAGCACGCCGATCTTCGCGCCCGGCAGGAACGCCAGCGTGATGTCATCGAGAACCTTGCGGTCGGCCCCGTAGAACTTCGAGACCTTGACCATGGTGAAGATGTAGTCGCTGCTCACGTGGCGGAGGGTACCGGCGCCGGGATCGCCGCGTGGCCGAGGAGGCGGTGGGCGGAGAAATGAGCGGGGCCCGGCTCGCGCCGGGCCCCTGCCCCATCGGTGTCGCGCCGGGAGGCGGCGCTACACGCCGGCCACGGCGCCGGTGCCCCGGCTCGCCGTGGTCTGGCCCGTCTTCGTATTCGGGTCGTACTGGTAGCGGAACGCCTGCGTGAAGCCGGCCGCGGCCGCCACCAGGGCGATCGCCAGCAGTAGCGGCGCGAACACGCCCGCCGGCCAGCTCTCGTCGAGCCGATCGAAGTGCGAGCGCTGGGCCGCGAGCGTCGGGATCACGTCGGCCCCGAAGTAGTCGCGGACGCCGGTGACGTTCGTGATCGGCTTGCCGTCGAGCCGGGTGAAGCCCGGGGCGCCGGGGAGCTTGTCCCAGGCCGCAGTCAGCACCGGCAGGTTGGCGATCGACTGCGCGAGACGTGGGAAGTTCGTCGTGAGCGCCTGGGTCAGCTGGGCGGGCGTCACCTTGAGCGTCGTCTCGAGGAAGCCGACGAGCTTCGGCAGCTCGGCCGAGACGGCCGAGAGCGGCAGCGCCAGCAGCAGCGCCGTCGTCTGCGGCACCGTCTTCTGCAGCGCGGCCACGACGTCGGCCTGCGGGAGCCCGCTCTGCTGCGAGACGAAGGCGATCAGCTTCGGCACCTCGGCCGCCGCACCACCCTTGTCGGTGGTGATCGGGTCGAGCAGGTCGACGACGGTCGAGACCATGGCGATCGCCGGCGTATCCGCCTGGATCCGCTGCTGCGTGAAGACCGGCCGGAGATCCTTGATCAGCATGTCTGCGCTGTCCAGCGAGACGAACAGGCGCAGCGTGCAGAGCACGGCCACGACGACGAGGCCAACGACGCCGACGACGCCCCAGGCCCACGCGGCCTCGAGCGGGTGCTGGCGGCGGCGGAACGCGCGGAAGGTCATGACACCGCCGAAGGCGATGATCAGCGCGCCCACGGACAGCACGAGCGGCGGGATGAAGACGATGTTCGGCGTCAGCGTGTTCACGTTCGTGAACTGCTGCTGGCGCTTCTCGACCACCGGGATGACGTCGCTGCTGAAGTAGTCACGGATGCCGGGAACGGTGGTCACCGGCGAGCCGTCGAACCGGGTCAGGCCGGCAATGCCCGGCACGCTGTCCCAGCCCGCCGTGACCTTCGGCAGGGCGCCGACCGCCTGGGCGATCCGCGGGAAGCTGGTCTGGAGCGCCGTCAGCACGTCGGCCTGCGGCAGCTTCAGAACGCTCGAGAGCAGCGCCACGAGCTTCGGCAGCTCGGCCGTGACATTCGCGAGCGGCGTCGCCAGGAGCAGCGAGGTCGTGTGCGGGAAGTTCTTCTGCAGCGCGGCGAGCACCTCCGGCTGGGAGAGACCGGTCTTCTCCGCGACGAAGGCGACGAGCTTCGGCACCTCGGCCGCGGCTCCGCCCTTCGCCGTGACGATCGGGTCGGCGGCGTTGACGGCCACCGAGATCGCGTTGATACCGGCGCGCGCGCCGACCACCTGCTGTGGGGCGAATACCGGCTCGGTGGCATTCAGCACCTTCTGGCCGGCCTCAAGCCGACCGAACAGCCCGGTGCCCAGCACGATCGCGACGATCGCGACCCCGATTGCAGTGACCCCTGCGAACCCGATCCAGCTGGTCGGGCCGAGTCTCTTCGCCAAGGTACGGCTCCTTTCCCCTCGCTTCGCACCGCACAGCACACCCTTCACGGTGGGCCGACGGCCAGTTGCCCGATCCTTCCCGCCCCGAGGACGACGGTCATCCGTAGGAACCCCGCAGCGACCGTCGGGGGTTCGACTGCAATTGTCCCGTGCCCGGACAGCGATCCGGGGCGTCCCTGATGGCAGGCAGCCGCCCCTGCACGATGCTCGCGTCATGCCCCGGGACGTCTGCAGAGCGGCTCTCGTCACCGTTACGACAGCGCTCGCGCTGCTTGCGCCCGCCGCGGGCGGTGCCGCAACCACGGGCTTCATCACGGTGCGCCCTGGCGACCTGATCGCCGTCAAGGGTGGCGCGCTTGGCTGCGTCGTTCAGCTGCCCGGCATCGTCTGCTACCCGTCTCGGGCCGGCAAGCCACGCACCGGTGTCTTCGCGGTGATGCTGGTCGCACCCGGCGTCGCCAGCATCCTGCGCGTCGGCAAGGATCTCAGCCTGACGCCGGTCGTGACGAAGGTCACACCGGGCACGAAGCTGCACCGGCGGGGTCGCACGATCACGCTCGCCGTCGGGCAGGTCGCCCGCCTGCAGCCGCCCGCGCCGGCGGGGCCGATCGACTGCGCCGTCGTGCGCAGCGCCGGCCTGCCGACGCTCTACTGCTCGCAGGACGACGCGGTGGGGCCGGTGGTCGGCTCGTTCGCCATCGTCGTCAACACGACCACCGCGGCGATCGGCCGGGTCGGCGCAGACCGCGGGACGACGATCGTCTCGCTGCGCAAGCAGCCGAAGGCCTGATCCCTCCCGCTCAGGCCACGCTGAACGTGCCGAACATGCCGCCCTCGTGCGGCGCGCAGTAGAACGTGTAGGTGCCCTTGCCAAGGGTCAGCGTGACGGTCTTCGTGCCGGTGAACGAGAGGGTCGTCAGCTCCTTGCGGAGCTTGCCGCCGGTCTCCTGCTCGAGCATGAAGTTGTGGAAGGTCGCCTTGTCGGAGACGGTGATAACGACGGGGCCGGCCCTGAGCACCTGCACGGGCTTGCCGCCCTGCGTGAGCGTGATCGTGAAGCCGGGGCCGACGGTGCCGACCAGCTTGACGGGGGCCGCAGCGGAGGCAGACGGGACGAGAACGGCAATGCCGGCGGCGAGGCTTGCCGCCGTTGCAACAGCGGCGTTCGTGCGAATGCGGGACATCGGCTGCTCCTGACTGGGTCGATGCGCTGGGACGTTGCGCCTGCTCGCCAGGAAGTACGCCGGCGCTACCCCCGCCGGTTTGCCACGCAACCCGCGGCGCCCGACCGTCTGCTCAGAACGGCAGGTCGAGGGCGCGGCAGAGGAAGCGCTGCAGCGGCGCGCCCGCCTGGTAGATCGCCTCGACTTCGTCGATGAAGCCGTCGGCCGTGACGGCCGCGTCGTCGAGATTGACCATGCCGATGAAGTCCTTGCGCTTGAGATCCTCGAGCAGCGGGTGCTCGGGGTCGAAGCCTCTCGGCGGCCGCTTCAGGCTCTCGCCGTCGAGGCGCAGCTGGGCCGTGAACGCGGGGCCGCGCGTCGCGGCCAGCCAGCCGTCGGGATCCTCGACGATCGCCTCGCGGATCTTCTGCGTGGCCGGGCCGTCGGGCCGCCAGATGCCGCAGCCGACGAACACCGCGCCGCGCTCGAGGTGCAGGTAGAAGCCCGGCGCGTGGGCGTCCTTGCCGGCGTTGTGGCGGAAGTGGATGCCGAGGTTCGTCTTGTACGGCGACTTGTCCTTGGCGAAGCGCGTGTCGCGCTGGATGCGGAAGAGCGAGCCGCCGGAGGCGCGGGCGTCGGCGCGGAAGTGCGGCGAGATACCCTCCAGGCGCGGCGCGAAGTCCTCGATGAAGACGAGGGCGGGCTCGAGCGCCGCCTCCTCCCAGCGGGCCTTGTTCGCGTGAAACCAGGGGCGGTCGTTGTGGGCGCGGAGGTCGTCGAGGAAGGCGAACAGCTCGGGGCCAAAGCAGGGCTCCGACGGCAGGAACTCGGGCAGGGGGCGACCCGTGTTCATGCCGGGGCCGCCAGCCTGTCGGCGATGCGGCTGCCGATCGCCAGCGACGCGGTGGCCGCGGGCGACGGTGCGTTGAGGACGTGCAGGACGTCGCCGTCTCGCTCCATCAGGAAGTCGTCGACCATCGAGCCGTCGGGCCCCAGCACCTGGGCGCGCACGCCGCTCGGCCCGAACGAGACCTGGCTCTCGTGCAACGCAGGCAGGTAGCGCTGCATCTCCCTGACCGCTGCGCTCTTGACCACGTCGCGGTAGATCTCCCCCGCGCCGGTGCGGTAGTAGCGCGCAGCGAGCTTCCAGAAGCCGGGGTAGCCGAGCAGGTCGATCGCGTCGCGCAGGTCGAGGCTGAGGCGGCCGTAGCCCTCGCGCGCGAGCGCGGGCACCGCATTCGGGCCGGCCCAGACCTGGCCGTCGATGCGCGGCGAGAAGTGCACGCCGAGGAACGGGAACGAGGGGTCGGGCACCGGGTAGACGTGGCCGTTGACGAGCTTGGCCGCCTCGGGCGAGAGCACGAAGTAGTCGCCGCGGAAGGGCACGACGCGGCGCTGCCGCCGGGCGCGCGAGGTGAACTGCGCGACGCGGTCGGACTGGAGGCCGGCGCAGGCGACGACCCGCCGCGCCACGACGGCCTCGCCGGTGCGCGTGCTGACGATGTGCTCGACGCCGCCCGCCCCGCCGCCACCCCGCCGCACGATGCCGGTCACCTCGCGGCCGAAGAGCAGGGTGCCACCACGGCGCTCGATGTCGGCGGCGTAGGCCCGCGCGACCTCGCGGTAGTCGATCGACCCGGTCTCGGGCACGTGCAGCGCGCGCAGGCCGACGATGTTCGGCTCGACCTCGCGCAGCTCGTCTGGCCCCAGCTCGCGCAGGCCGGCGATGCCGTTGCCGATGCCGCGCGCCTTCAGGTCGGCGAGGCGGCCGAGCTCGCTCTCGTGCACGGCCACGACGAGCTTGCCGTTGAGCTTGTAGGGCACGGCGTGCTCGTCGGCGAAACGGATCAGCGCCTCGCGCCCCTCCCGGCACAGCTCGGCTTTCAGCGAGCCCGGCGGGTAGTAGAGACCGGCGTGGATGACGCCGGAGTTGTGGCCGGTCTGGTGCACGGCCGGGCCGTACTCCTTCTCGATCACGACGACGCGGCAGCCAGGGTCGCGCAGCAGCAGCTCGCGCGCGGTGGCGAGACCGACGATGCCGGCGCCGATCACGGCGACGTCGCAGGTGCCAGAGGGCGCGCCGGACGGGAGAGCCGAATGCGTCATCCCTGAACGGTGCCAGAACCGGCGGACTCGCTGGTAGGTTGGCCCGCATGGAATTCGGCGTCGGCTACTTCCCCACCCATGACGGCATCGGTCCCGGGCCCGTCGCCCGGCTCGTCGAGGAGCACGGCCAGGAGTCGCTCCTGTTCGCCGAGCACTCGCACATCCCGGCGAGCCGGCTCAGCCCGTTTCCCGGCGGTGGCCCGATCCCGCGCAAGTACCTGCACACCTACGACCTCTTCGTCGCGCTCACCGCGGCGGCCGCGGCGACCTCGCGGCTGCGCGTCGGCAGCGGCATCTGCCTGATCATCCAGCGCGACCCGATCCACACCGCCAAGGCGGTCGCGAGCATCGACCACCTGTCGGGCGGCCGCTTCGACTTCGGCGTCGGCGCCGGCTGGAACTTCGAGGAGATGGGCCACCACGGCACCGACCCGAAGCGCCGCTTCGGCGTCATGCGCGAGCGGATCGAGGCGATGAAGGCGATCTGGACGCAGGACGCCGCGACCTACCACGGCGAGCACGTCAACTTCGACGGCGTGCAGTCGTTCCCGAAGCCGGTGCAGAACCCGCACCCGCCAATCCTCGTTGGCGGCCACGGCCCCAAGGTGCTCGACCGCGTGCTGGCCTTCGGCGACGCCTGGCTGCCGAACTACGAGCCCGGCCCCGCCTTCCTGGGCCGCATCGCCGAGCTGCAGAGCCGCGCCGAGCGCCCCGTTGGCGTGCAGGTGCTGGGCATGCCGATCGACGCGAAGGCGATCGAGAGCATGGAGCAGGCGGGCGTCCAGCGCGTCCTGCCGTGGCTCCCCACCGGTGGCCTCTCGGTTGTCGAGCGAGCGCTCGAGCAGTGGGAGAGCGCGATCTCGGAGTTCAACGGGGCGTAGCCGCTCCAACCCTTTCCGTTCCCCGACCCGAGGAGGGCGCGATGTCTCGCGCGATCCAGATCGCCGCGTTCGGCGGCCCCGAGCAGCTCCAACTGGTGGACGTCCAGGTCGGCGACCCCGGCCCCGGCGAGATCCGCATCCGCCACCACGCGTCCGGGCTCAACTACATCGACGTCTACCAGCGCACCGGCCTCTACCAGGCGCCGCTGCCGCTGCTGCTCGGCATGGAGGGCGCCGGCGTCGTCGAGGCCATCGGTGAGGGCGTCACCCATCTCGCCGCCGGCGACCGCGCCGCCTACGCCAGCAACCCGCCCGGCAGCTACAGCGAGCTGCGGGTGATGCCGGCGAAGAACGTCGTCAAGCTGCCCGACGCGATCAGCTTCGAGACCGGCGCTGCGATGATGCTGAAGGGCCTCACCGTGCAGTACCTGCTGAAGAAGACCCTCCCCGTTGAAGGCCTGGAAAAGGGCGACTTCGTGCTCTTCCACGCGGCCGCGGGCGGCGTCGGCCTGATCGCCTGCCAGTGGGCGAAGGCGCTCGGCCTGCAGCTGATCGGCACCGCGGGCAGCGCCGCCAAGTGCGAGCTCGCCCTCGCCAATGGCGCCGCGCACGCGATCGACTACTCGCGCGAGGACTTCGTCGCCCGCGTCAAGGAGATCACCGACGGCAAGGGCGTCAAGGTCGTCTACGACTCGGTCGGCAAGGACACCTTCGAGGGCAGCCTCGACTGCCTACGCCCCTTCGGCCTGCTCGCCAGCTTCGGCAACGCGAGCGGCCCGGTCGAGCCGTTCTCGCCCGGCATCCTCGGCCCCAGGGGCTCGCTGTACATCACCCGCGCCACGCTGTTCACGCACATCGCCACGCGCGAGGCGAACCAGGCGATGGCCGACGACCTGTTCGCCGTCGTCACGAGCGGCGCGGTGGACATCAAGATCGGCCAGCGCTACCCGCTGGAGCAGGTCGCCGACGCGCATCGCGGCCTCGAGGCGCGCAGCACGACCGGCTCGACGGTGCTGCTGATCTGAGCGGAGCCGCGGCTCCGCCGCAGCGAACCGACAATTGCGAAGGGCCCCTGTCGGGGCCCTTCTTCATGGAGCCGAGCGGGATCGAACCGCTGACCTCCTGGGTGCGATCCAGGCGCTCTCCCATCTGAGCTACGGCCCCGTGCGAGCGGAAGTGTAGCGCGCCCCGCCCGGCGCCCGCCAACGGAGGCGGCGGCCCGGAAGCTGGGCTAGCCGCCGAGCTGGAACTTGTCGTGCACAGCGCGCACGGCATCGTGCAGCTGCTCGCGCGCGACGACGCAGCTGATGCGGATCGGCGAGGTCGAGATGATCGCGATGTTGATGCCCGCGGCGCTCAGCGCGTCGAACATGTCGGCCGCAACGCCAGGATGCGTGCGCATGCCCGCGCCGACCAGCGAGACCTTGCCGACGGGCTCGGCGGAGCGGACGCCCTCGGCGCCGATCTCAGCGCTGAGGGCGTCGAGGATCGGGTCAGCCTTCACCATCTCGATGTCCGGCATCGTGAACGAGATGTCCGTCTTCCCGTCCTGCGACGAGTTCTGGACGATCATGTCCACGTTGATCTCGGCATCGGCGAGCGCGCGGAACACCCGCGCTGCGATCCCCGGCTGATCCGGCACACGGCTGAGCGTGATCTTCGACTCGGATGCGTCATGCGAGACACCCGCGATGATCGGCTTCTCCACGATCTCCTCCTCGCTGACGATCCAGGTTCCTTCAGTGCTCTTGAGCGACGAGCGCACATGGATGCGCACGCCATCGTTGCGGCCCAGCTCGACCGAGCGGCTCATCATCACGCCTGCGCCCGTGGACGCCAGCTCGAGCATCTCCTCGAACGAGATCTTGGCGAGCTTGCGGGCGTTGGGGACGATGCGCGGGTCGGACGTGTAGACGCCGTCGACATCGGTGTACACCTCGCAGACGTCGGCCTTGAGGGCGGCGGCGAGCGCGACGGCGGTGGCATCGGAGCCGCCGCGGCCGAGCGTCGTCACATCCTTCTTGGTGGAGACGCCCTGGAAGCCGGCGACGATCGCGACCTTGCCGTCGTTGAGGGCCTCGACAACACGCGTCGGTGTGATCTCCAGGATCCGCGCCTTGCCGTGCACGGTGTCGGTGAGGATGCCCGCCTGCGAGCCGGTGAAGCTGACGGCGTCGTGGCCGAGCTCGATGATCGCGATCGACAGCAGCGCCATCGAGATGCGCTCGCCGGCGGTCAGCAGCATGTCCATCTCGCGGCGCGACGGGTCGGGCGACAGCTCGTGCGCGAGATCGATCAGCTCGTCGGTCGTCTTGCCCATGGCCGAGACGACGACGCAGACCTGGTGGCCGGCCTCAGCGGTCTCCACGACGCGCCGCGCGACGTTCTTGATCCGCTCGGCGCTGCCGACGGATGTTCCCCCGAATTTCTGGACGTACAGAGCCAAGGCTGAGAAAAGGTAGCGAGCGCGGGTCGGGCTGGGCGCCGGTTACCGGGGGTCGTGGAGCTTGCCGGCCTGGATACGCGCGATCATGTCCTTCGACTCCTCGCGGTAGACGGTGCCGTCCTCGAGCTCGATTGCAGGCAGCAGGTGCTGGCCGGTGAGCTCCTGCAGCGCCACGCGGCGGGAGCGGCCGAGCAGCGGGTGCTTGACGATCTCGTAGGCGATGCCGGCCTCGTCGAGCGCCTTGCGGACGCCGGCACAGGGGTGGCCGGGGACGCGAGCGAAGGTGAGCGTGCAGTGGTGCAGCTTCACGGGCATGCGTGCGACCTCCGAGTGCGGCGGAACCGGACTCCCTACACTACGCCGGTGCGCGCCGTTCTCCTTGACGACGAGGGCAGCCCGCGGGTCGGCGAGGTGGCCGGGCCGGAGGGCGATGGCGGTGGCGCGGACGCGGTGCTCGACGTCCTGGCGTGCGGCCTGTGCGGCTCGGATATCGAGAAGATCGGCACGGCACCGGCCGGAACCGTGCTCGGGCACGAGGTGGTGGCGAGCACCGCCGACGGGCTGCGGGTCGCGCTCGTCCACCACGCGCCGTGCGGGAGCTGCGCGCGCTGCCGGGCCGGTCACGAGACGACCTGCGAGCGCTTTCCCGTGGCGACGATCGTGCCGGGCGGCTTTGCCGAGCGCGTCGTGGCGCGCGGCGGCTGGGTCGAGCTGCCCGCTGACCTGAGCGACGCGCGCGGGACGATGGCCGAGCCGCTCGCCTGCGTGCTGCGCGGGCTGGAGG
>CANNRA010000060.1 GCA_947507735.1 Actinomycetota bacterium | reverse complement strand
TCACCGCCTCGTACGAGTTCAACGGCGGCTTCCGCCTGCGCAGCGCCACCCAGGGCTGATCCGTGCGGCGCGCTCTCGATAGCGGCTACGAGCTCGACGACGACCCCGCCCGCATCGACATCGCCGCCGTGCACGCCTTCCTCCACGACGAGAGCTACTGGGCCGCCGGCCGACCGTTGACGACCGTGGTGCAGCAGCACGCGTCGGCGCTGCGCGTGATCGGCCTCTACGCCGTCGGCGGTGAGCAGGTCGGCTACGCGCGGATCGCCGCCACGACCGGTGGCGGCGCCTCCCTGGGCGACGTTTACATCCTCGCCGGGCAGCGCGGCCGCGGGCTTGGCCTGGCGCTGCTCGAGGAGGCGGTCGTCCACGGCCCGCAGGCGGCGCTCGCGTGGTCGCTGCGCACGGCCGACGCCCACGCGCTGTACGAGCGCTTCGGCTTCGCCCGCAGCGACGACAGGCTGATGGAGCGGCCAGCCGCCCCCGGCGACTACCATTCGCCCGCCGTGGCCAAGCCGCTCAACTTCCAGCAGATGATCGCGACGCTCCAGCAGTACTGGGCCGATCGCGGCTGCGTCGTCATGCAGCCGTACCACACCGAGGTCGGCGCAGGCACCTTCAATCCGGCCACCGCGCTGCGCTGCCTGGGCCCGCGCCCCTGGCGCGCCGCGTACGTCGAGCCGTCGATCCGCCCGTCGGACGGCCGCTACGGCGAGAACCCCTTCCGCTTCCAGCACTACTTCCAGTACCAGGTGATCCTCAAGCCGGCCCCCGACGACGTCGTCGACCTCTACTTCGGCTCGCTCGAGGCGATCGGCATCGACCTGGCCAAGCACGACATCCGCCTCGTCGAGGACGACTGGGAGGGCCCAACCCTGGGCGCCTGGGGCCTCGGCTGGGAGGTCTGGATCGACGGCATGGAAGCGACGCAGTTCACCTACTTCCAGCAGTTCGGTGGCCTCGACCTCGACCTGGTGCCGGCCGAGCTGACGTACGGCCTCGAGCGCCTCGCGATGTTCCTGCAGGGCAAGCGCACGGCGTTCGAGATCGAGTGGGCGCCCGGCGTCACCTGGGGTGACGTCTACAAGGAGAACGAGCGGCAGTGGTCGGCGTACAACTTCGAGGAGGCGCCGGTCGAGAAGCTGATGCGCCGCTTCGCCGAGCACGAGGAGGAGTGCGCGCACCTGGTGTCGCGCCGCCTGCCGCTGCCGGCCTACGACCAGGTGCTGAAGGCCTCGCACTCGTTCAACCTGCTCGATGCCCGCGGCGCCATCTCGGTGACCGAGCGCGCCGCCTACATCGGCCGCGTCCGCAACCTGGCGCGCGACGTCTGCAAGCTCTACGTCGCCATGGAGCGCGAGTCGCTCGGGCTGGAGCCGCTCGATGCCTGACCTGCTGCTCGAGCTCGGTGTCGAGGAGCTGCCCGCCTCGGCCTGCCGCGAGGCGCTGGCGCAGCTGCCGGTGCTCTGCGAGAAGCACGTCGGCGTGGCGCCTACCGCGGTGTACGTCGGACCGCGCCGCCTGGCGCTCGTCGTCGAGAACCTGCCCGTGCGCACCGCCGACGCCTGGGTCAAGGGCCCGCCGGCGACGATGAACGAGCAGGCGATCGAGGGCTTCGCGCGCAAGCACGGCAAGACGCCCGCCGACCTCGTCGAGCGCGACGGCTTCCTCGGCGTCGAGGTGCCCGGCCGCCCGATGGGCGAGGTGCTGCCCGACCTGCTCGCCGAGATCGTCCGCGGCCTCTCCTTCGGCAAGTCGATGTCCTGGAACGGCGACGGCATGCGCTTCTCGCGCCCGCTGCGCTGGCTGCTCGCCAAGCTCGACTCCGACACGATCGACTTCGAGGTTGCCGGCGTCCGCTCCGGCGCGTTCACCTTCGGCCACCGCTTCACGCACGCGCAGCTGGAGATCTTCGACACGGGCGCCTACCTCGGCTACCTGCGCAACGCCCGGGTCGAGCCCGACCAGGTCGCCCGCCGCGCCGACATCGTGCGCCAGCTCGATGCCGTCGGCCCGTGGAGCGACCCGCTGCGCAAGCTCGAGGAGGTGCTCTTCCTCGTCGAGCACCCGACCGTCGTCGTCGGCTCCTTCGACGAGCGCTTCCTGAAGCTGCCGCCGCGCGTCATCGAGACCGCGATGCAGGCCCACCAGCGCTACTTCCCCCTGGGTGGGACGCGCTTCGCCTTCGTCGCCAACGGCGGCGACCCGGACATCGTGCGCGCCGGCAACGAGCGCGTGCTGGAAGGCCGGCTCGAGGACGCGACCTTCACCTTCGAGCGCGACGTCGCGGCCGGCATCGAGGGCCTGCGCGAGCGCATCGGCGTGATCACCTTCTTCGCAGGCGCCGGCTCGTTCGCCGACAAGAGCGACCGCCTCGTCGAGCTGGTGCGCGACCTCGGCGGCGACGCCGACGCGCTGGAGGCTGCGCGCATCGCCAAGGCCGACCAGGCCGCCGAGCTCGTGCGCGAGTTCACCGAGCTCGAGGGCCACATCGGCTCGGTCTACGCGCGGCTCGCCGGCAAGAGCGAAGCCGTGTGCGCTGCGATCGAGGAGCAGTACCTGCCCGACTCCGCCGGCGGCCCGCTGCCCACGACGACGGCTGGCAAGCTGCTCGCCACCGCCGACAAGCTCGACACGCTGCGCATCTCCTTCGCGCTCGGCCACCGGCCGACCGGCTCGCGCGACCCGTACGCGCTGCGGCGCTGCGCGATCGGACTCTGCCGCCTGGCCAGCGAGGGGGGCAGCCCCGTGGCCGTGCCGCGCACGGCCTTCGCCGGGGTGGACGGGCTGCTCGACTTCATGGAGGAGCGCCTCGAGGGCGTCGTTGGCATCCCGGTCGAGTTCGTGCGTGCCGCGCGCTCGCTGGACTGGGCGGGCATCACGATCGGCGACGTGGCGACGGTGGCCCGCACGCTCTACGCGCTCGACGGCGAGGCCCGTAGCCGCATCCGCGAGGTCTACCTGCGCGCCGACCGCATCGTCAGCGACTTCACCGACACCGGCGCCTTCGCCGAGAGCCTGTTCGAGGTGGACGCCGAGCGGGCGATCGCCGCCGTCCTTGCCGCGAAGCCCGTCGGCGTTGTCGACTTCGAGCAGCGGATGACCTGGACGGCCTCGCTCGCGGCACCGCTCGAGACGTTCTTCGTGGACGTGCTCGTCATGTCGCCCGACGAGGCGCTGAAGACGAACCGCCTGCGCCTGCTGCGCACCGTCCGTGACGAGATCCGCTCGGCCATGGGCGACCTCTCGCAGCTCTCCGGCTAGGAGCCGCGGCCGGCCCCGCCGGGGTGCGCGCCGGCGGGGCCTCCGCGGATCTCCGGGCCGTGGTCAGCGAATGAACACGTACGCGCCGGGCCAGGGGCCGTAGCTCTTGCTCGTGACGCCGTTGCGCGTGGAGCGGACGTACGAGGAGAGCCCTGCGCGGATCTGCACCGTCACCGAGCCGCCGCGGGCGAGCGAGATCAGGCCCGCGTGCACGCCGGCAGTGCACACCGACGAGTCGTCGGTGTAGGTGCCGCTGCCCCAGATCGTGCTCGTCCTGCCGCCTGCCGGACAGGTGAAGCGGTAGGTCGAACCGACCCTGCTGCGGTAGGAGCGGGTATCGCTGCTCCAGCTCGCCGCCACGGCTGCGGCGACCGTCCCGGTGGCCGTGGTTGGCGTCGCGGCAGCGGTTGTCGTCCCGCCGGCTGCAGCCGGGAAGGCGAACGCGCCCGGCCAACCGCCGTAGCCGCGGCTCGTGATGCCATTGCGGGCGGAGGACGTGTAGGACGACGCGCCCGCGCGCATCTCGATGGTCACGGTGCCGCCAGCCGCCAGCGAGATCAGCCCAGCGTGGATGGCTGCCGTGCACACCGACGAGTCATCGGTGTAGAGGCCGCTGCCGTAGACGTTGCCCACGGTTCCTCCGCCCGGGCACGTGTAGACGAAGCGCTCGCCCGTGCGCGCCCGGAAGGGGACAGCGTTCGCGCTCCAGCCGCTGCCGCCGACGTTGCCACCTGACGTGCCGCCACCCTGGCGGCCGGAGACGATCTGGAACGCACCGCCCCAGGGGCCGTAGGGCTTGGAGGTGATGCCGTTGCGCGCTGCACTCGTGTACGACGAGAGCCCCGCGACCATCTGGATCGTGACCGTGCCGCCCGCAGCGACGGAGATCGTTCCGGCGTGGACTCCGGCGGTGCAGACCGACGAGTCATCGGTGTAGGTGCCGTCGCCCCAGAGCACGCCGACTGACCCGCCGGCGGGGCAGACGAAGTCGTAGAGGCTGCCGATCTGGGCCCGGAAGGCCTTGGCGTCGGCGTTCCAGGTCGAGCCACCAGGAGTCGCGGCAACAGCGGCTGGAGCTGCGGCTGCCCCGAGGCCCAGCAGCCCGCACGCGGCAACGGTGACGAGGGTTGCGCGGATCATCATCCCTCCATCTCTCGAGTAGTCATGTCCCCACAGCGAGGGTAGGACGGAGGGCGCCGCGAGGCATCCGGTCAAACCCCGTATGCGCACGGCACCGGGAAGTAGGGGAGAATGGCCGCACGTGAGCCTCAATCCTGTCGAGCTGCACATCATCTCGGACTCCAGCGGCGACACCGCGCAGCGCGTGGTGCTGGCCGTCGAGGCCCAGTTCCCTGGCCTCCCGTTCGAGGAGATCCGCCATCCGCGCGTCGAGACGGTGGACGACCTGCAGCTTGCCGTGAGCCGCGCCAAGGGCCGCCCGGCGGTCGTCGTCTACACGCTGGTGCGCCCCGAGCTGCGCGAGGCGATGCGCGTGCTCTGCCGCCGCGCGAAGCTCAGCTACTGCGACCTGCTCGGCCACCCGATCGACGCGGTCGCGCGCATCTCGGGCAAGGCGGCCCAGATGCAGCCTGGTGCCAAGGCGCCGCTCGACTCTGCCTACTTCAAGCGGATGGCCGCGATCGAGTTCGCGGTGAAGTTCGACGACGGCCTCGGTGGCGGCCTGCACGACGCCGACATCGTCCTCGTCGGCGTCTCGCGCACCTCGAAGACGCCGCTCTCGATGTACCTCGGCTACATGGGCTACAAGACCGCCAACGTGCCGATCGTGCGCGTCGTCGAGCCGCCCGAGGATCTCTTCCGGATCGAGCCGACCAAGATCGTTGGCCTGACCATCGATCCGCAGCGCCTCGCCGAGATTCGCCAGGTGCGCGCCCGCCACATCGGCGCCACCCGCCGCAGCTACGCCGACATGGCCGAGATCTTCGAGGAGCTGGAGCACGCCGCCGGCATCCACCGCCGCCTCGGCTGCCCCGTGCTCGACGTGACGGACGCATCGGTGGAGGAGACCTCGCATCGCATCCTCCGCCTCGTCGAGCGGCGGCGGGCCGAGGTGCGCGGCTCCTAGAATGTCGGTCGTGCCTGCCGCCTCACCGCCGCCCTTCGCGGGCATCGTCCTGCCCGTCCCGAAGCCGCCGGCCCGCATCTCGGTGTTCCGCTGGGCCCTATGGTGGGGGGCGATCGGCCTGGCACTGCTCATCTTCTACGGGATCTTCTCGATCGGCTGGATCGGGCTGCGGCTCGTTGCGAGCATCGCCGACCGGCGCTCGCGCAGCCGCACCGCCTGACAGCGTTGCGAATGGCACGAGAGCGGCGGGGGGAAGTGCGACCTTCGACCACCTCCGGCGTTAGACTCGCACCCGTGCCCGTAACCAAGTTCGTCTACGACTTTGAAGAGCCCTGCGACGGCGGACGCGCGCTTCTCGGCGGCAAGGGCATCGGCCTTGCCGAGATGACCGCGCTCGGCGTCCCCGTTCCCGCCGGGTTCACCATCAGCACCGACGCCTGCCGCGCCTACCAGGGCGCCGGCAAGCAGTTCCCCGCCGGGCTCGATGAGGAGATCGACGAGCACGTTCGCACCCTCGAGGCGCACTCGGGCAAGCGCTTCGGCGACCCGTCCGACCCGCTGCTCGTCTCGGTGCGCTCCGGCGCGGCCGTCTCGATGCCGGGGATGATGGACACGATTCTCAACCTCGGTCTCAACGACGAGGCCGCCGCCGGCCTGGCCACCCGCACCGGCAACCCGCGCTTCGCCTACGACTCGTACCGCCGCCTGATCATGATGTACGGCGAGGTCGTCGAGGGCGTGCCGCCGCACCGGTTCGAGGATGCGCTCGCCGGGCTGAAGCGCACGCGTGGTGTCACCCAGGACGTCGACCTCACCGCGGATGACCTCAAGGAGCTGGTCGACAGCTTCAAGGCCATCTACGAGGAGGAGGTGGGCCGGCCCTTCGCTGCGGATGCACGCGTGCAGCTCGGCCGTGCAGTGCGCGCCGTCCTCGACTCGTGGGATACGCCGCGCGCGCAGGTCTACCGCCGCGTCAACGAGATTCCGGACGACATCGGCACGGCGGTCAACATCGTGCAGATGGTCTTCGGCAACAAGGGTGAAGGCTCCGGCACCGGCGTCTGCTTCACCCGCAACCCCTCGACGGGCGAGCGCGGGCTCTACGGCGAGTTTCTCGCGAACGCCCAGGGCGAGGATGTCGTTGCCGGCATCCGCACGCCCGAGCCGCTGGTACGCATGAAGGAAGCGCTCCCGACGGCCTACGTCCAGCTGCTGGACACGATGGAGCGCCTCGAGCAGCACTACTGCGACATGCAGGACATCGAGTTCACGGTCGAGGACGGCAAGCTCTACCTCCTGCAGACCCGCACCGCGAAGCGCACGGCGGCCGCCGCCCTCAAGTGCGCCGTGGACATGGTCGACGAGGGCCTGATCGCGAAGGAGCAGGCGGTCACGCGCATCGACCCGCAGCAGCTCGACCAGCTGCTCCACCCGACGCTCGACCCGTCCGCGGTCTACGAGGTCGCCGCGAAGGGCCTCAACGCCTCGCCGGGTGCCGCGCGCGGCAGCATCGTCTTCACCGCCGACCGCGCCGAGGAGCTCGGCAAGGCCGGGCAGGACGTCATCCTCGTCCGCTGGGAGACGACGCCCGACGACATTCACGGCCTGATCCAGGCCCGCGGCGTGCTGACGGCGCACGGCGGCATGACCTCGCACGCCGCTGTCGTGGCGCGCGGCATGGGCAAGCCCTGCGTCTCCGGCTGCGACGGCCTCTCGCTGGACGAGCGCGCCGGCACCGTGACGATCGGCACCCACACGCTGCGCGAGGGCGACGTGATCACGATCGACGGCGGCACCGGCCGCGTCATCATCGGCCACGTCGATCTCGTCCCGGCCCGCATCAACCAGGACTTCGAGACGATTCTCGAGTGGGCCGACGAGCTGCGCTACCTGCGCGTCCGCGCCAACGCCGACACGCCCGAGGACGCCGCCAAGGCGCGCGAGTTCGGTGCCGAGGGCATCGGCCTCTGCCGCACCGAGCACATGTTCATGGCCCAGGATCGCCTGCCCGTCGTGCAGCAGATGATCCTTGCCGTCACCGAGGAAGCCCGTCGCGACGCGCTCGAGCTGCTGCTGCCGATGCAGCAGTCGGACTTCGAGGGCATCTTCGAGGCGATGGCCGGCTTCCCGGTGACGATCCGGCTGCTCGACCCGCCGCTGCACGAGTTCCTGCCCTCGCTGGAGGAGGCGACCTCCGACGCGATGCGCGAGCGGATCCGCTCGCTGCACGAGGCCAATCCGATGCTCGGCTCACGCGGCTGCCGCCTCGGCCTGCAGTACCCGGAGATCTACGAGATGCAGGTGCGGGCCATTGCACGCGCCGCGATCGCCGTCGAGCAGCGCGGCAACCCCAAGCCGCTCGTCGAGATCATGCACCCGCTCGTCGGGTTCCGCGAGGAGCTCGCCCGCCTGCGCGCGCTGACCGTCGAGGTCGCCGACGCCGAGGGCCTGACCGACTACCTGGTGGGCACGATGATCGAGCTGCCGCGCGCCTGCGTGCGCGCCGACGAGATCGCGGTGCTCGCCGACTTCTGCTCGTTCGGCACCAACGACCTGACGCAGACGACGCTCGGCTTCAGCCGCGACGACGCCGAGGGCAAGTTCCTGACGCGCTACCTCGAGGACGGCGTGCTCGAGCGCAACCCGTTCGAGACGCTCGACCAGGAGGGCGTCGGCGCCCTGATGGAGATCGGCATCGAGCGCGCCCGCGCCGTCAAGCCCAACCTGAAGATGGGCATCTGCGGCGAGCACGGCGGCGACCCTGCCTCCGTCGGCTTCTGCCATCGCGCCGGCCTCGACTACGTCTCGTGCTCGCCCTTCCGCGTGCCGCTCGCCCGCCTCGCCGCAGCGCAGGCTGCGCTGAAGGCGCAGGGCGTGACGGCCGTCGTCATCGGCGGCTAGCGCCGTGCGGGCGGCCGCCCGGCTCGGGCTCGCCGCTGCGACGATGACGGCGACGAGCTAGCTGACGACAACTGAGCTGGCGGGCCTCGCGGCCCTGCCGGTCTAGAGCAGGCCGATCTTCACGTACGCAACGAGCACGGCGATGACGCCGATCGCCGCCAGCGAGGCGAGGCCGACGACGCCGAGCTTGCCGTACGCCATGTGACCGCGGCCGAAGCGCGCCATCGCAGCACCGGCCACGACGCCGCCGATCAGCCCGCCGATGTGTCCGCCAATCGAGATCCCCGATATGGCAAAGGTCAACGCCACGTTGATCAGGATCATCGTCAGCACCTGCCCGGTGAAGCTGCCCGTCGCCAGGTACTGCAGCACGAGCATCGCGCCCATGATCCCGAAGATCGCGCCGGACGCTCCGACGGTCACGCTGTTCGGGCTCGCGATCAGCGCACCCGACGAGCCTGCCAGGCCTGACACGAGGTAGAGCGCTGCGTAGCGACGCCCGCCGATCGTCGACTCGACCACGCTTCCGATCGCCCACAGCACGTACATGTTCATCAGCAGGAGGAACGGGCCGATGTGGAGGAAGGCAGAGGTCAGCAACCGCCACCAGTCGCCGTGGGCGATCCCCGCCAGGGCGCCGCTCTCGTACTGGGCCCGTGCGACCAGCGCACCATGCTCGAAGATCCAGCCGGAGTTCGACTCGACCCCGGCGCCAGCGCCGAGCTGGACGAGGTAGATCAGCACGTTGAGCGCGATCAGCACCCGCGTCACCGGCGCGATGCCGTTGCGGAGGCTCATCGGCTTCTGCGTGGCGGCGCGCTTCATCCGCGCCGCGGGCCGGTGCTGCGCGTGCGTCTTGGCCGGGCCGCCTGCATGATCGGAGCACTTGATGCCGACCGCTCCGAAGTTCATGCAGTCAGGGCAGATCGGCCTGCCGCAGTCGGAGCAGGAGACGGCCGTCAGCCGGTCGGGATGGCGGTAGCACGGGCGCTCGAGGCTCACGACGGTCTAGGGTACCGGCATGCGTGTCCGCGTTGCTCACACTCCTTCCGACAAGCTCACCGCGCCCGTTGGCGTCGTCATCGACGTCATCCGCGCGACCACCACGATCACGGCCGCGCTCGCGTCCGGCTACGAGCGGGTGATCTGCACCACGGAGGTCGCCGAGGCCCGCGCCATCGCCGAGCAGGAGGGGGACTGCGTGCTCGGCGGCGAGCGGCACGCGGTCAAGATCGAGGGCTTCCGCTTCGGCAACTCGCCCACCGAGTACCTCTCCCCGGTCGCCAAGACGCTCGTCTTCTCCACTACCAACGGCACGCCGCTGCTCGTCTCGGCCGCCGAGCGCTGCGAGACCGTGCTGCTCGGCTCGCTGGCGGCGCTCGACGCCGTCGTCGAGGCGGTGCGCGCCACCGGCACCGACGACGTCGTGCTGCTCTGCGCCGGGGTCAGCGGCGAGCTGGCGATCGACGATCTCTACGTCGCCGGCCGCATCGCCGAGCAGCTCGGCGGCGACCTGCGCGACTCGGCCTGGGCGGCGATCCGGCTTGCGCGCAGCTACGGCAGCTCGCTGGAAGGCCTCGAGGCGAGCCAGAGCGGCCGCGACCTGCATCGCGCCGGCCTCCAGTCGGACATCGTCTGGTGCTCCCGCGAGAGCCACCTCGGCGTCGTGCCGACGTTCCGTCGCCTGCTCGGCACCGCCGCCGAAGTCACGCTGTAGGGTCGGGCACCGTGGCGCGGCGCACCCTGTGAGCCCGTTCGCCTGCTGGATCTCGCGGCAGCGCGCCGTGCTGCGCCTGCTCACCGTGACGCACGTCGCGCTGTACACGCGCAGCGGCGGCCGCCTGGGCGCGCGCTGGCGGGGCCTCGGCTTCCTGCTGCTGCACACGACCGGCGCTCGGACGGGCCTCACGCGGACGACGCCGCTGCTCTACCTGGACGACCGCGCGGGGGAGACGGGCGCCCTGGTGATCGTCGGCTCGAATGGCGGCCGCGACAGCCATCCGGCCTGGGTACACAACCTGCGCAGCACGCCCGCCTGCGCGGTGACCGTGGGCCGGGAGCAGCAGCGCGTGGTCGCGCGGTTCGCCAGCCCTGCCGAGCGCGACCGCCTCTGGCCGTTGCTCGACCAGCTCTACCCGTACCACGCCTACCGCGCGCACACGCAGCGGCAGATCGAGATCGTGCTGCTCGCAGCGGTGTAACAGCGGGGAGAGACACAAGCACTTGACGTACGAACATGTGTTCGATAGAACATGTGTTCCCCAATGATCGCCTGCATCCTCATCCCGGGTTTCGCACTGCGCGCAGCGCTGCTGACCCGGCCGGGGCTGGCCTTGCGTCCCGCCGCGCTTGCGCCCCTTCCCGGCACGGAGCAGCTCCTGGGGCCGGTGACCGCAGCCGCGGAAGCGGCCGGCATACGGCCGGGAATGCGCCTGGGAGAGGCGCTGGCGACGTGTCCCTCGCTCGTGCTCGTCGACCCGGATCCTGCGGGTGCCGAGCGCGAGTGGGAGGGGATCCTCCTCCGGCTCGAGGACGCCGCCTTCGCGGTGGAGCCCGAGGAGCCCGGCACCCTCTACCTCGACACGCGCGGGGTGGAGCGGCTGTACGGCGGCCCGGAGAAGGCGCTCAAGCGGGCGCTCGCCGCAGTCGGCCCGGCGTGGGATCCCCGCGCCGGTGCCGCCAAGACGCGCTTCACCGCACTCGCCGCGGCCAGCATCGCCCGGCACGGCCAGGTCGTTCAGGTGGACGAGGCCCGCACCCACGAGTTTCTCGCACCGCTCTCGCTCCACCTGGTGCCGCTTCCCGCCGAACGGCAGGAGGAGCTGCGAGAGCTGGGCATCCGGCGGCTCGGCGATTTCGCCGGGCTGCCGGAGCCCGCAGTCCGTGACCGCCTCGGCGTCGCGGGGCGCGAGGCCTGGCGGCTCGCCAACGGCGGCCCCGGCGCACCGATCACGCCGCGCACGCCACCGCTGCAGCTGCACGAGACGATCCGCTTCCCCGAGGCCGTTGGCAACGAGCTGACGCTGCGCCGCGCCCTGCAGGTGCTCGTCGAGGGCCTGGTCGCCCGCGAGGAGCGCCAGGGCCGGCCGCTGCGCAAGCTGG
>CANNRA010000059.1 GCA_947507735.1 Actinomycetota bacterium | reverse complement strand
GCGCCCGGTTCCTGGGCGGGAGCGGGCGCCGCGAGGACGCGCTCGCCGCCTACGACGAGGTGATCGCCGAGTGCGCCGGCGCCCCCGACGAGCTGCGCCGCGCCCTCGCCGAGCTGGCCGCGCGCGACCGGGCCTTCTTCGCAGGCTGACCACCCACGCTCCGCGGCTAGTACCCTTCCACCCATGAAAGTCATGGTCACGGGCGGGGCAGGCTTCATCGGCTCCCACTTCGCCAAGCGCCTCGCCACCGCCGGCGACACGGTCGTCGTCCTCGACAAGCTCACCTACGCGGGCAACCCGCGCAACCTCGAGGGCTTCGACATCCCGCTCGTCGTCGGCGACATCGCCGACCCCGAGGCGGTTGCGAGGGCAGCGGCGGGCTGCGATGCGATCGTCAACTTCGCCGCCGAGAGCCACGTCGACCGCTCGATCCTCGCCGCAGGCGACTTCATCACGACCGATGTCTTCGGCACGCACATCCTGCTGGAGCACGCGCGCAAGCACGACCTGCGCTACGTGCAGGTCAGCACCGACGAGGTGTACGGCGATCTCGAGCCCGGCAACAGTGCCGTCGAGAGCGACCCGATCGTGCCATCGTCCCCGTACTCGGCGTCGAAGGCGGGTGGCGACCTGCAGGTGCTCGCGTACGTGCGCACGCATGGCGTCAACGCATCGATCAGTCGCGGCGCCAACACCTACGGCCCCTTCCAGTACCCCGAGAAGCTCGTCTCCCTCTTCACGACCAATGCGCTCGACGGCCAGCCGCTGCCGGTCTACGGCGACGGCAAGCAGCGCCGCGAGTGGATCCACGCCGAGGATCACTGCGCCGGCATCGACCTGGTGCTGCGCCAGGGCGAGCCCGGCGGGATCTACAACGTCGGCGGCGAGGAGCGCGAGAACATCGACGTGATCGAGCGGATCCTGGCGCTCACCGGTGCGAGCAGCGACCTGCTCAAGCACGTCACCGACCGGCCCGGCCACGACCGCCGCTACTCGATCGACTCCGCCAAGCTGCGTAGCCTGGGCTGGGAGCGGAAGTGGGACTTCACCGAGGGTCTCAAGCAGACCGTCGAGTGGTATGCGGAGCGGCGCGACTGGTGGGAGCCGATCAAGTCCGGCGAGTACCTCGCGTTCTACCGCGAGCAGTACGCCGAGCGGCTCGGGCAGTAAGGCGCTCGTGCGGCGGCTGCTGATCGCGGTCGTGGCTGCACTCGCCAGCGCGGTCGCAGTCGTAGCGCTCCCGGCAGCAGCCTCGGCCGCGTGGTGCGGTGGCACCGCCGAGTCGGCGACCGACCGGCCCGACACCGTCGCCGCGCTCTCGTGGCACGTGATCTACGCCTACCCGACTGATGCACCCGACCGCTTCCCGCAGGTCGTGGGTGCCATGACCGACGACCTGACGGCTATCGACACCTGGTGGCGTGCCCAGGATCCGACACGCGCCCTGCGCTGGGACCTCGCCGACTTTCCTGGCTGTGCAGGCGGCGTGGCGGCGCTCGACCTCTCCGCGGTCAAGCTCGCGCACGACGCGAACTGGTTCCGGGGCGGCGGCGACCGCTGGGGACGTGTCCGCGACGATCTGGTGGCGGCCGGCTTCGGTGATGCCGACAAGAAGATGCTCGTCTACTTCGACGGGCCGCTCGACCTGCCGCTGCGCGAGTGCGGCATCGCCCATACGGGCTCGCCCGCGACGGGCGGCGGTGAGAGCTACGCGATCGTCTACCTCGGCACCGGCTGCGGCAACGGCCTGGGCGCCGCAACCTTCCCGGCGGTGGCCGCCGTGCACGAGCTGGTGCACAGCCTCAACGCCCTCGACCAGCCCCGGAGCGGCGCGCGCCCGCCCAACGCCTGCCGCAACGACGCCGGCCACCCGTGCGACAGTCCGAACGACCTGATGTACCCGTTCAGCATCGGCGGGGCCGGGCTGGCGAGCAAGGTGCTGGACTTCAACCACGATGACTACTACGCCCACTCGGGGCCGTGGTGGGACGTGCAGGACTCGCTCTTCCTCGACCACGTCGACTCGGCCGACCACGCCGCTCCTGGCCTGGCGCAGGCGCTGTCGGCGCGCACCAACAGCCCGGGCATGGTCGAGCTGACCTGGCAGGCGGCGACCGACGACGGTGGCGCTGTCTCGTACGAGGTCTACCGCGATGGCGTGCAGGTGACGGTCGCCTCGACGATCGGCTACTCCGAGAGCCTGCCCGATGGTGCCACGCGAACCTACGCGGTGCGCACCCGTGACGGCGTCGGCCACCTCGGCCCGGCCGTGACGCTGCGCTACACGGGCGGCCTCGGTATCGTCGATGCGACGGGCGTGCTGCTGAAGGACACCGTCGCGCCCGGCCCTGTGCCTGGTGTCCGCGGGAAGGTAGCGGGCAAGGTCTTCACGCTCAGCTGGGCTGCAGCGATCGACGCAGGTGGCATCGCCGGGTACCGCGTCTACCGCGACGGCAAGCTCGTCACGACCGCCCGGAACGGCGCCTCGATCACGTTCCCGGCATCACGCGCCGGCGGCACCTGGGCGGTGCGCCCGTTTGATCGCGCGGGCAACCTCGGTGCGCTCTCCGTGAGCATCACCGTGGCCTCGCCGAAGCCTGCGCGCACCGCCTAGAGCGCGCCCCGGTAGTACGGCTCGCGCGCCGCGTACTCCACCACCAGCTGCTCCCAGCCGGGCACGGGCACGTGCACCGTCGCCAGGTTGCCGCCCTTCGAGCGGAAGTAGAAGACGCCACCGTTGAGCGTGAACATCGGGCCGTGCTCGACGTTCGGCGGCCGCCAGAAGTACGAGCCCGCGCTCATCACGCCGCGGTGGCCGAGCAGGATGTCGCCGCGGAGCATCAGGCACTCCTCGATCGTGTCGTGGATCTCGGCGCGACTCTCGCGCCAGCCCGGCACCGTGGCGGCGACCCAGGTGGCGTCACCTGTCACCGGGTGGAAGCGCAGCCGCTTGACCGCGATGCCCTGCGGCACCTCGCTGTCTGGCGGCGGTGAGGCGAACTTCATGTTGTTGGAGTCGACGATCTCGATCTCGCGGCGGGGCTCCTCTTCCGGCTCGACGAAGACGACGACGGTCGCCCCTGCGGGCGCGCTCACCGTCGCGCCCTCCGCGCCCGCGCCGACGAAGGCGTAGACGCCGGTGCCGACAGCCTGGCCTGCAACCGTGAGCGCTCCGGCGAGGGTGAACAGCTCGGTCGGTCGGGCGAGGCCCGAGAGGTCGCCGCTCCACCCGGCCGGGAACGTCACGATCGCGCTGGTGTCGCCGCGGCCGTCCTCGTCGGCGGAGAGCAGCCGCTGCGTCGTGCCTGCGAACGGCCCCTCGCTGACGGCCACGCTGACGATCTCCCCGGATTCGATGAACTCGACGTGCGGTCTACCCATTGCCGTGCTCCTTTCGCTCCTGCTCGGCCTGGAGGATGTTGGCCGCCAACGACTGCTGGGGGTCGTCGGTGAAGTAGTTGACGAGCTTGCCGTCGGTGTAGAGATAGAGGATGCCGCCCTGCTCGCTGTGGAACGGGCCGTGCGTGATGTAGGGCGGACGCCAGAAGTAGCTGCCCGCGTCCATGCGGCCGCTGTTGCCGAGCGTCGTGTCGCCGACGATCTGGAACATCTCCTCGACCGTGTCGTGGAACTCGATCTTCGGGTGGCAGCCGCCGGGCGGCGCCCAGACGAGCGCGCTCATCGCGCCGGTCTCGGCGTTCCGACGGAAGTACTTGGAGCGGCCGTACTCGGGGGCGTTCTTCGTCTGCGCGCGCAGCCAGGGGAGCTCCTCGGTGGCGACGCGAATGACGCCGGCCTCCTCGGGGTCGCGCGGGGCGGGGCCGGGGGTGAAGTCGGGGGCGCCGGTGCGCGGCATGAAGAGGATCTCGGTGTCCTCCAGCACGTGCAGCTCCTCCTGCGCTGCGCCGGCCGGTGCCCAGTCGAAATAGCCGTAGCTGCGCAGCTCGCGCCCCACCCACAGCCAGCCGGAGAGGACGAACCACTCGGTGTCGGCGGCGAGGTGGCCGGCGGGGCGGCGCCAGCCCTTCGGCAGGCGCAGCAGGCCGCTGTAGGCGCCGGTCTCGGGGTTGCGCGAGAGCAGGCGGATCGTCGCGCCGGCGGGCCAGCCGGCTGCCGGCAAGGGCTCGGCGACGAGGTCCCGGGCGTGGATCAGCTCCTGGTGGCCGCGAGGATCCTGCGTGACGGTCGGCATCTCGGCAGCATCCCATGCTGCGGCACCCCTGTCATCCCGCGGGGCGCCCGCGCGCGCGAGAGAAAGAGAATGAATCGAGGCCCCGACGGCGAATAGGGCGAGTTGGATGGCCTCCGCTACCCTCGACCCTGTCGTCTCCGCCCCCGGCCGCCCCTGCGCACCGGACACTGCCACCGCATGAGACCGCACATCGCATCCAGCCAGCAGCTCCGCCTGGCCGCCGCCGCGGCAGTGCTTGCCACGCTCGCGCTCGTGCTCGCGGCAGCGACGGCGAACGCGATGGTCGTGCTGCCGGGTGCCGCGAACGGCGCCTGCCCCAGCTGCCAGGTGGACGATCCCGAGGCGCCGGTCAGCTCGACCACGATTGTTGTCAGCGGCCGCGGCTACGGCCACGGCATGGGGATGAGCCAGTGGGGTGCCTACGGTATGGCGAAGGGCGGCGCCAGCTTCCAGCGGATCCTTCGCTTCTACTACCCGGGCACCACGCTTGGCGCGGCCCCTGTTGCTGCGGTGCGCATCCTGATCGTCGCCGCCGTCCCGGCGGCGACGATCTCCTCGGCCGCCCCGTTCACGGCCACCGACGGCTCGGGCAAGCGCTGGGATCTCCCGGCAGGCGAGGTCGTGCTTGCTACCACCCTGTCGCTGCCCGTCGGCGACGCTGGCGCCCTTCAGGCGGTTCCTGGCCCGATCACCTTCAAGCCGAAGACGCTGCCGCTCGGGCTGAACGGCACGCTCTACCGCGGCTCGTTCAAGGTGAGCCTCGCCCAGGCGCCCGTGCCTGCACCCGTCGTCCCGGCTGCACCCGTCGTCCCTGCTGTGCCGGTCACGCCGGCAGCGCCGGTCACATCGGCCCCGCCGACCACGACCCGCCCGGCAGCGATCGCGCCTCCCGCCACGACGACGACCACGACCACGACCACGACCCCGACCACGACGACGACCCCGGCCGCTGCGGCGCCCACCAGCACAGGGTCGCTGGCGCCGGTGCTTGCCCCTGGCACCGTTTCCACGTCGGTCGTCACGCCCGGCCTCCCCGCAACCTCGCCGGCCCCTGGTGCCCCGACCGGCCTGCACATCGTCAACACGATCGGCCTCGAGGCGTACATCGCCGGCGTCGTGCCGCGCGAGGCGCCCTCCTCCTGGCCCGCCGCGGCGTTGCAGGCGCAGGCCGTTGCCGCGCGCTCGTACGCGCTCGCCCACAGCGCAGCGGGCCTCGACTTCGACCTCTACGCCGACGAGCGCAGCCAGGTGTACGGCGGCATCGCGGCTGAGCAGGACCCGACCACGGCGGCGGTCAAGGCGACCGCGGGCCAGGTCGTGCTTTACAAGGGCAAGGTCGCTGACACGCTCTTCTCGGCCAGCAACGGCGGGCGCACCGTCTCGGCCCACGAGGCCTACCCGGACAACCCGGAGCCGCCGCCCTACCTCGCGGCGAAGGACGACCCGTACGACGTGGCCGTCTCGCCGTATGCGGAGTGGGGGCCGGTTGTCCTGTCGGCCGCCCAGGTCGAGGCGGCGCTCGGCCTGCCCGGCGCGCTGGTCGACCTGACCGTGACCGCGCCTGCCACGGCGCCGCTGACCCGCACCCCTGCCGGCCTTGCCGATCCGGCCGCCACGGGCGCGGTGCTGCGCCCGCTCGCTGTCGTTGCAACCACGAGCTCCGGCATCGTCACGATCTCGCCAAATCGGCTCCGCTCGGCACTCGGCCTGCGGTCGAGCTGGCTGGACATCGGCGTCATCTCGCTCTCGCGGCCGGCGCTCCCGCTCAGCTACGGCGGCACCGTCCAGCTTGGCGGCACCATGCGCGGACTCACGGGGATGCTGCTCGAGCAGCAGACCGCCACCGGCTGGCAGTCGATCGCCACGCCGGAGCCCGACGACACCGGCCACTTCGATCTGACGACCAGGGCGCTGGGCTCGACCGCCTATCGCCTCACCGGTGGCAACGTCGCAGGCACCCCGGTCAGTGGGGCGCTGCTCGCCGTGACCGTCGCAGCAAAGGTGAAGCTGGCGCAGTCGGCCGACGGGACGGGCCTGGCCGGCTCGCTCCGCCCGGCGCTTGCCGGCACCCAGATCGAGATCCAGTACGACGGCACCGGCACCGGCACCACGTGGCGCTCGGTCGGCACGGCGA
Organism: Actinomycetota bacterium; assembly: GCA_947507735.1. Lineage (GTDB taxonomy): Bacteria > Actinomycetota > Thermoleophilia > Gaiellales > Gaiellaceae > CANFDS01. The sequence goes on along the minus strand of CANNRA010000059.1, from coordinate 5,106 downwards.
CAGTTGCGGCCGACGGCTCCTTCCTGGCGAGCCTGCCCGTCGCTACGGGGTCCTACCGCGCGGTCGTCATGACCGGCAGCGGCCCGACGGTGACGGCGACGCCGACGGCGTCGGTCAAGGTCAAGGTCAAGGTCACGATCGTCTCTTGAGGCGCGGGGCGCTTCTCGGCGCGGCTGTGATCGCTGCGGCTGCCGGCGCCATGCTCGCTCTGCTCACGGCACCGGTGGCGGGAGCTGCGGACAGTGCTGCCCGCCCCGCGCAGGCGGTGCGCTACGCCGTCGGGGTGCGCGTCGGGGTGACGCTCGCGGCTGTCGCAAAGCGCGTCTCGGCCGCCGCCTCGCCTAGCGCCCAGATCGAGAGCCTGGCACCGATCCGTGCGTTCGTGGTGCGTACCGCCGCCCCCGTGGCGCAGCTCGCGCGCATCCCCGGTGTCGCCTGGGTCGAGCCTTTGCGCAACCGCCGGCGCAGCCCCGCCTTCCTGCCGGGCGACCCGTTTGCGGCGCAGCAGTGGCATCTCGCGGCCGATCGCACCTTCGATTTCTGGGGCGAGCTGGCCGAGCCGCCGACGCTGCCGGCGGTGCGCGTCGCGGTGATCGACTCCGGCATCGACCTCGGCCACCCCGACTTCAAGGGGCGCATCGCCGCCACCCGGAGCTTCGTCAGCCCGACCGTGCAGGACACCGACGGCCACGGCACGTTCGTCGCCGGGGTGATCGCCGCGGCGATCAACGACGGGGTCGGTGTGGCGGGCATGGCCTTCCCGGCGCAGCTCCTCGTCGCGAAGGTGGTGGGGCGTGACGGCACGATCAGCCCGGAGGCCGAGGCGCGCGCGATCCGCTGGGCGGTGGCGAACGGCGCCCGCGTCATCAACATGAGCATCGGTGGCCTGCGCGACCCGCGCGACGCCGAGCGGGACACCTTCTCGAAGCTGGAGGCGAGCGCGATCGCGTACGCCGTGGCGCACGGTGCTGTGGTGGTCGCCGCCGCCGGCAACGCCGATGACGCCCCGAACATCCCGTGGCCGTACGCCAGCTATCCCGCGGCGTTGCCGCACGTGATCGGGGTTGCAGCGCTCACCCGCCGCGGTGACGTCTCCTCGTTCTCCGACCGCGATCCGGTGTACGTCGACATCGCTGCCCCCGGCGAGGGGATCGTTTCTGCGTTCCCACGTGCCCTCACGGCGACCCGCGTCGGCTGCGTCGGACAGGGCACGTCGCTGTGCGGCCCCAGCGAGTACCGCGAGGCGGAGGGCACCTCATTCGCGGCACCGCAGGTCGCTGCTGCCATCGCGCTCGTGCTCAGCGCCCGGCCCGCGCTCACCGCCGAGCAGGCCGCCCTGGTGGTCGAGCGGAGCGCTGCCGACGTGAGTGCCGCCACGGGCTGTCACCGCTGCCCGCTGCTGCGCGACGCGTTCACGGGCTGGGGCGCGCTCGACGTCGAGAACGCCCTGCGCTCGCTCGCGGGCCCGTTGCCCGCGCACGACAGCCTGGAGCCAAACGACACGCCGGAGGGCGCCTACGCGCTGTGGGGGCTGCCGCGGAAGGTCGCGGCGACGCTCGACTTCTGGGACGACCCGGTGGACGTGTACCGCGTCCGCATGAAGGCGGGGCAGGTGCTCACCGCGTCGCTCTCGGGCCCGGGTGGCGTGCAGACCGAGCTGTCGATCTGGGACGGCGCGACGACCTCGTTTGGCGCGGGCACCGAGACGGGCGCCGCTGCGGGGATGCATCTGCTGGCGGCCTCGTCGCAGCTTGCCGACACGCAGCGCGTGGTGGCGGTGGCCGCAGCCACGGGCACGTATCTCGTGTCGGTGCGTGCGGCGCGTCCGGGCGGCGGCAGCTACACGCTGCGGGTCGCTCGCGCCCGGCCGTAGGCGCCGCGATTCGAGCCGGTCGCGCCAGCGCGACCGCAGCCGCAGCCGCTACTGGTTCTCGAGCAGCTCGTCGTCGGGCACGTCGCGCAGCACGCGCGCGGGCGATCCGACCATGACCTTGCGCGGCGGCACGTCCCTGGTGACGACGGCGCCGGCCCCGATGAAGGCCTCCTCGCCCACCGTGATGCCGGGGCAGAGGATTGCTCCGCCGCCGATGCGCGCGCCGCGCTTGATCGTCGGGCCCTTGAGCAGCGCGAGCCGCTTCTCGGTGCGGCCCATGTAGTTGTCGTTCGTCGTGACGACGCAGGGCGCGATGAACACGTGCTCCTCGAGCGTCGAGTAGGCCGTGATGTACGCATCGGCCTGGATCTTGGTCATCGCACCGATCGTCGTGTCGTTCTCGACCAGGGAGCCGCGGCCGATCACGACGTCGTCGCCGACGGTGACGCGCTCGCGCACGCAGGCCTGGTCGCCGATGATCACGCGGGCGCCGATCTGCGTGCCGGCGAAGACGATCGCGCCGGTCGAGATGATGGTGCCCGGCCCGATCACCGTGGGCGGCAGCGGATCGCGCTTCGCGGTGGAGCGCGGCGACAGCGACGGCTGCTTGCCGACGACGGCGTTGTCGAGGATCTTCGCTCCGGCGCCGATCACGGTGCCCGGGTAGATGACGACGTTCTGGCCGACCTCGTAGTCGGTCACGAGCGCGCGGCCCCCGCGGCATCCAGCGAGAGCTGCAGCTGCTCGAGCGTGCGCACCACCATCGCGCCGTCGGTGGCGACCTTGCCGCGATCGCCCTCGCCGGCAACGAGCGAGAGGAAGTGGCGGCACTCGTTCTTCAGCGGCTCATCGGGTGCGATCTTCGGGATGTGGATGTCGCCGGAGCGGGTCTGCCACTCGCCGTAGCTCTCGGTGCGCCGCCACGGTGCCTTCTCGTAGATGGTCACCTTGCGGTCGAGCTCCATGTCGTCGAACACGACCATCTTCTCGGTGCCGACCACGGTCATCTTGCGCATCTTGTGCGGGTCGAGCCAGGAGAGATGCATGTGCGCGATCTTGCCGCTGGGGAAGCGCAGGTAGCAGAAGACGACGTCTTCGACCCCGGGCGTCAGGAAGTCGCGGCCGTGCGCGACGACCTCGGAGGGCTCCTCGCCCAGCAGGTAGAGGATCACCGAGAGGTCGTGGACGCCGAGCGACCAGAGCGCGTTCTCGTTGGAGCGGATGATCCCGAGGTTCTGGCGGTTGCCGTAGACGCACAGCACGTCGCCCAGCTCGCCTGCATCGACGAGCTCCTTCACCTTGACGACGCCGGGGTGGTAGAGCAGCAGGTGGCCGGGCATCAGCGTCAGGTCGCGCGCGGCGGCGATCGCCACCAGCTCGTCCATCTCGACGGCCCTGGTGGCCGGCGGCTTCTCGACGAAGACGTGCTTGCCCGCCTCCAGCGCCAGCCTGGCCAGCTTGTAGTGCGTCGGCACCGACGTCGCGACGACGATCGCGTCGAGCGTCGGGTCTTCCAGCAGGTCGTCGTAGCGCGTCGTCGCGGTGGCGCCGGAGTGGCGCGCAGCCGCCTTAGCGAGCAGGCCCTCATCGAGGTCGCAGACGTAGGCAAGGTCGGCCAGCTCGTCAAAGTTGCGGGCGAGGTTCGGGCCCCAGTAGTTGAGCCCGACCACGCCGACGCGGAGCCGGCCGCCTGTGCCGCTCACAGCTTCCAGATCTTCTCGGACTTGACGCCGGCGCGGCCCGTGGCGTTGCGGAAGTCAACGACGACCGCGGAGTCGGCAACGAGCTGCGTGTAGTCGATCCCCGAGTGCGCCGTAGCGATCACGACCGCGTCGTACTGCTTCGGCTCGAGCGGCACCGACGACAGCTCGACGCCGTGCTCCTCGAAGCTCGGCACGTACGGGTCGTGGTAGCTGACCTTGGCGCCTCCGCCCTGCAGCAGCTGGATCAGCTTCACCGACGGGCTCTCGCGCATGTCGCTGATGTCGGCCTTGTAGGCGACGCCCAGCACGAGGATCTTCGCGTCCTTCAGCGACTTGCCGGAGCCGTGGTTCAGCGCCTGCGACACGCGCGAGCGGCAGTAGTACGGCATCGCGGTGTTGACGCGCCCGGCGAGCTCGATGAACTCGGTGGTGAAGTCGTACTCGCGCGCCTTCCACGTCAGGTAGAACGGGTCGATCGGGATGCAGTGGCCACCGAGGCCGGGCCCCGGCTCGAAGCGCATGTAGCCGAACGGCTTGGTGGCGGCCGCGTCCACGACCTCCCAGATGTCGATGTTCATCCGGTCGCAGAGGCGCGCCAGCTCGTTCATCAGGGCGATGTTGACCGAGCGGAAGATGTTCTCGAGCAGCTTCGTCAGCTCGGCCGCCTCGGGGGTGGAGACGCGGTGGATCGTGTCGATCGCGCTGCTGTAGAGCGCGGCGGCGGCCTCGGTGGAGGCTTCGTTGATGCCGCCGACCACCTTCGGCACGGTCTTCGTCGTCCAGTCGGTGCGACCCGGGTCGACGCGCTCGGGTGAGAAGGCGAGGAAGAAGTCGGTGCCGGCCTTGAGGCCCGAGCCCTTCTCCAGGATCGGCATTACGACCTCGCGGGTGGTGCCCGGATAGGTCGTGGACTCCAGCACGACGGTCTGGCCCTTCTGCAGCCGCGGCGCGATCAGCTCGACGGCGCTACGCACGATCGACAGGTCGGGCTCGCGCTGCTTCGACAGCGGCGTCGGCAGGGCGATCAGGATGCCGTCCACCTCGCGCAGGCGGTCGTAGTCGGTGGTGCCTTCGAGGCCTGCGGCGACGAGCTCCTTGAGCTTCTCCGAGGGGACGTCCTCGATGTAGCTCTCGCCCGCATTGATCATGCGGACGCGCTCGGCCGAGACGTCGACGAGCAGGACCTTGTTGCCGGCCTCGGTGAAGACCTGGGCAAGCGGCAGGCCGACGTAGCCCGCTCCGATGATTGCAACCTTGCGGCTCATATGACGGACAGGTTACCGGGGTGTCCTGCCGAGGGCCGCGACGATGCGTTCGGCGGCGTGGCCGTCGCCGTAGAGCTGGGGCCGCCCGGCGGGGAGCGGGCGAGCTGCGGCGACCGCGGCGACGAGAGCGTCGGGGTCGTCGTCCACCAGCGTGTTGCCGCCCTGCTCCACCGTGTCGGGCCACTCGGTGGTGGGGCGCGCGGTGACGCAGGGGACGCCGTACCAGTACGCCTCCTTCTGCAGGCCGCCCGAGTCGGTGACGACG
>CANNRA010000058.1 GCA_947507735.1 Actinomycetota bacterium | reverse complement strand
GGCCGGGGCCTTCCGGGATCGTCTTGGCGATGCGGTCGACGGTGCCGTAGGGGATCTCCAGCACGCGCCCGGCGTCGCGGACGGCGGCGCGGGCGGCCATCGTGCCGAAGGTGATGATCTGCGCGACCTGGTCGCGACCGTACTTCTCGGTCACGTAGTTCATGACGCGCTGGCGGCCGGCAACGCTGAAGTCGATGTCGATGTCGGGCATCGACTTGCGGCCCGGGTTGAGGAAGCGCTCGAACAGCAGGCCGTAGCGGATCGGGTCGATATCCGTGATCTGCAGGCAGTAGGCGACGATCGAGCCGGCGGCCGAGCCACGGCCCGGGCCGACGCCGACGCCCTCGCGCCGGGCGAACGCGATGAAGTCCCAGACGATCAGGAAGTAGTCGGCGAAGCCCATCTCCTTGATCGTCTTCAGCTCGAACTGCAGGCGCTCCTGGAGCTCCGGCGTGATCCGGTCGTAGCGGCGCTTCAGGCCGGCCTCGCACAGCTCGACCAGGTACTCGAAGGCGTCGCGGTCGTCGGGGGTCGGGTACTTCGGCAGCAGGATCCGGCCGAGCTCGATCTCGACGTTGCAGCGGCCGGCGACCTCGAGGGTGCGGCGCATGGCGGCTTCCTGGCCGGGGAAGTCGAGGGCCATCTCGTCCGGGCTCTTGAACCAGAACTGGTCGGTCGAGAACTTCCAGTGGTTCGGGTTCTTCAGCGAGTCGCCCGACTGGATGCAGAGCAGCGCCTCGTGCGGGATCGCGTCGGTGTGGCGCAGGTAGTGGACGTCGCCGGTGGCGACGACGGGCAGCGACGCCTTCGCCGCGAGGCCGAGCAGCATCGGATTGATGCGCTGCTGCACATCGAGGTGGGCGTTCTGCAGCTCGACGTAGACGTTGTCGCGGCCGAAGATCTGGGTGAGGCGGTCGAGCTCGGCGTAGGCGTCGCTGTCGCGGTTCTCCTCGAGCGCCTTGCAGACGCGCCCGGAGAGGCAGCCGCTGAGCGCGATGATGCCCTTGCCGTACTGGTTGAGCAGCTCCCAGTCGACGCGCGGCCGCGAGTAGTAGCCCTCCAGGTAGGCGAGGCTGGAGAGGCGGATCAGGTTGGCGTAGCCCTCGCTCGTCTCGGCCAGCAGCGTGAGGTGCGCGTTGCCGCGCGTGTGGGCCCGCCTGTCCTCGGCGACGTAGACCTCGCAGCCGATGATCGGCTTGATCCCCTGCTTCTTGGCCTGCTTGAACAGCTCGATCGTGCCGGCCAGCGAGCCGTGATCGGTGAGCGTGACGCTCGGCATGTCGAAGTCGGCGGCCTGCTTGGCCAGCTCCGAGATGCGGCACGCACCGTCCAGGATCGAGTACTCCGAGTGAACGTGGAGATGGACGAAGTCAGCGGACACGGGAGAGCCATGGTACGGCAGGTCACGGATGGTTCGGGACGGGGCCGGGTGGGACGCGGAGCCGGGCCTTGCAGACTCGGCGCGAGAAGCGGAGAATCGTCGGGATGCACCGCGACGACGATGTCCGCAGCTCGTGTTTTGCGTCGCTGGACGTCCTGCAAGCGCGCTGCGGATCGGACATTCCCTGGTCGGCGCTGGCCGAGGGATTCAACTTCCGAGGCAGGAGAGTGCCCTTCCTCAACCGGGCCTACGGGATCTACCGGGCAGCCGGCGCACAGCGGGGGCCGGCTGCGCTGTCGATCAACAGCTCCTTCTCCCAGAAGCGGTACCAGGACGAGGATACGCCGGAGGGTGTCCGGTACCACTACCAGGACGGGCCGATCGACAACCACTTCAATTCCTGGCTGCGCGCAGCACACGTGCTTCGCGTTCCCCTCGTCTACTTCATCGGGACGCGTCCCGGCCACTACCGCCCCGAGTATCCGGCCTTCATCGACGAGGACGACCCGATCGACCGCCGCGTCCTCATCACGTTCGGCAAGATGCGGGGGCCGTACGACGAGCGCGAGCCCGTGCACATCGACGATGTCGACGAGCGGAGATACACCCTCCGCCAGGTCAAGCAGCGCGTCCATCAGGCGCAGTTTCGCGGGCTCGTGTTGCCCGCCTACGCGGATCGCTGTGCGATCTGCCGGCTCAAGGAGACCCGCCTCCTCGACGCAGCGCACATCATCGGGGACACCGAGGTACACGGCGAGCCCGTCATCCGAAACGGTGTCAGCCTCTGCACGATCCACCATCGCGCGTACGACCAGAATCTGGTCTCTATCTCGCCGGATTACGAGGTGCACGTGTCGAGACGGTTGCTGGACGAGGACGACGGCCCGATGCTCGCTCTCCTCAAAGGCTTTCACCGGTCAGGAATCGTCCTGCCCGACAGACCAGGGCAACGGCCCGATCGCGAGCGACTGGCCGTGAGATTCGAGCGTTTCGCGGAGGCGTCCGCCTAGCCGCTCACCAGATGTTGCCGGCGCCCGGCGTGTAGCTGTGCGCGACCACGGAGTTGGCGATGATGGTCTCGGCCTTCAGCGTGCCGTGGGTCTCGACGAGGGCGGCATTGAGGTGCACCACGGCGGCGTTGACGTCGACGCTGTTGCTACCGGTGATCGTCAGCTTCCCGGCCTCCAGGCGCACGCTGCAGCCGAAGCCGTCGCTGATCAGGACGGCACCGTCGCCACGCAGCTCGACCATGTTGCCGCCCTCGGTGGTGAGCGTCAGCGCGTGCCCGTCCGCCCTGCCGAACCTGAGGCGCGCGCCGGCCGGGCTCTCGATCACCCACTCGTCCTGGCCCGACCCGGGCGGGCCGTCCTTGCCCGACCACAGCGCCCCGACGACGACCGGCTGACGCAGGTCGCCGCCCTGGAACGCCACCACCACCTCGTCGCCACGCGCCGGCGGCAGCCAGGCGCCACGCCCGTCACCGGCGCCGGGAGCGGCGACGCGCGCCCACACCGCCAGGTCGTCGTCGAAGGCGGGCAGGCGCACCATCACCCGCCCGCTCCCGTCGGGATCCTGCGTGTCCACGACAACGCCGATCGCCACGCCGTGCCTGCGCCCGTCCGGGCTGCGCTCCATCACGGCCTCCCGATCCCGGGCCGCTCGACCACGAGCTCGCTGCGCAGGCCGCTCGCCCCGTCGAACAGGTGCACGACCTCGACGACCGTGTACTTGCCGGAGAAGAGCGGCCCGATCCCGTCGAGGGAGACGACCGCGCCGACCCGCAGCCGCGCATCGGTGTCGGCGCTGGCGCGGCCGGTGAGGAAGCGCCGCGCCGCCCGCAGGTACTCCGCCTCGGCGCGGGTGCGCACCTCCTCGCCGGTCGGGCCGGCCTCGGCGAGGCGCTCCTTGCGGCTGCCGAAGGCGTCGTTCAGGATCGAGGCGCCCGACTCGTCGCCGCCGAGCTCGGAGCCGAGCACGCTGTCGTCGACCTCCTCGTGCAGCGGGCGGGCCTCCCGCTCGTCCCAGCCGGTGGCCGCGAGCGTCGTCCGCTGCCCGGCCAGGTCGGCGAGCACGGTGAACGAGCGCAGTCCCTGGTAGAGGCGCAGCCGCAGCGGCGCCGTCGCACGCCGGGGCCGCCGGCGAGCCATCAGCGTCGTTCCCTCAACCCAGATCTCGCCGCCGCAGGCGCGGGCGCGGTCGTAGAGGAACGCGAGGTCGCTGCGGTCGGCCTGGACGAGCACGCAGTAAGTCGGCCCGGGCAGGTCGACGTCGGCCTGGAGGCCGTGCTCCGACGCGATCCGCCGCACGACGTCACCATCGGTCACGTCCCGGAACGACCGGCTGCGCCGGGTCATCCGGAGATCCTGGAGCCGGTCCTCGGCGAGGGCCGTCACGGTCGGCGCCCCGTCGGCCGGGAAGCCCGCCTCGAGCCCGGAGATCCGGCCGTCGAAGAGCACGCCCTCCCCCAGCGTGATGCGCAGCGCCTTCCCGAAGTCGAGCACGCTGCGGTCGTGCCAGCGCAGCCCCTGGTCGCCCCAGGCGGCGAAGGTGGCCTCGCAGCGGGCCATGCCTTCGACCCGGCTCTCGATGCGCAGGGCCAGCAGCCCGGCCCCGAGGTCGTTACGGGCCTGGCCGTCGACGACCACCGCCGGGCGCGCCGCGAGCAGCGCAGTGGCCCGCTCGGCCGTGGCCGCGGGGCGGTCGCTGCGCAGGGCCTTCCGCCACGGCAACGGCTTCGGGCGCAGCAACAGAGCGGGCGCTGTCGACGGCGCCTTCGGCACGAGCGGCACGCGCTCCGGCATCCCTCCCGGTAGGCCCTTCGGCGGGATGCGCGGCGGGGCCATCAGTCGGCGCCGAGGCGCTGCTCGCGCTCGCTGCGGACGCGGGTGACACGCTCGATCTCGCGCTCGAGGTCGAGCAGGCGCGGCGGGGCAGGTGTGGCAGGAACGGCGTCGGTCGGCGTCGCAGCTGGCGCGTCGGCGACGACCTCGAACTCGTTGATGACGACGGCCATGGGCAGACGCTGACAGCCGCGGCGGACGGCGGGTCAGGTCGTCTGCAGAGACGCTGCCGTCAGTCGATCAGCACGGCGTTGGGCGTGGACGCCGCGAGCTTCCGGTCGGCGGTGATGAGCGGGATCTGCTCGCTCTCGGCCAGCTGCGCGTACGCAGCGTCGTAGGCCGAGAGACCCCGGTCCAGGCCGAGCTGGAAGGCCGCCGGATACAGAGCGTCGAGGGGCGTTAGTTGCACGAGCTGCTGGAGGTCGGCGATGCCATCGAGAGCTTCATCGACCGTCAGCTCCCCACGGCGCACGTATCCGAGCAGCGCATTCGAGACCTCGGCGAAGATCAGCGCCGGTGCGATGAGCGTGAGCTCGCAGGACCAGGCGCGCTCGATCCACTCGCCGGCCCGGCGATCACCGAGCTGGTCACGGACGAATGCGCTCGCATCGATGACCGCGAGCTCACCGAGCGTCACGATCAGCCCGGATCAGATCTTCCGGTTGCGGAGAGTACGGGGACATGCGCGCCCGGATCCGCTCGCCCCTGGCAACGTGGCGATCCCACCACTCCTGGTTGCCGCGCCAGTCGCTCGAGTCGCGGCCCAGCTGCACGATCACCTCGGCGTTGAGCGAGCGCCCGTTCGCCGCGGCCTGGGCGCGCAGCCGCTCGTAGAGCTCGGGCGGGACGTTGCGGATGTGGAGCGTCGCCATAGCGAGGAGCATGCTAGCACTCTGCTAGCAGATCCTCGAGCGCGCAAGTCGCTCTTTCGGCCAGGACAGAAAGGGCGCCCGCAGGCGCCCTCGACACGTTCCGATAGGGAAAGCGCCGCGCCCGCCTTGCGGCGGGCGCGGCCCAGCAACCTAGGCTGCAGGCGCCTTCTTCTTGCGCCAGAAGAAGAGCACCGCGACAGCAGCGGCGAGCAGAGCGGCGAGACCGGACTTCTTCTTCATTGGTTCCTCCGTTCGCACCGCCCTCTCGGGCAGCGCGTATCAGGGCTGATCGACGCGAACGACTGACGTGAGGCTAGCGCGCGGGGCTGATTGCTCCCACCCCGCGACGGGCCTGCACCGGCGGACTTCGCCGTGGGGGCCGCGATCCCTCGCAGGCCCCCACAACGGAGTCGCTACTTCTTGCGCTTGGGCGGCAGGTGGATCGCCCGGCCGAGCGCGACGAGCCCGGCCTCCTTGATCGCCTCGGAGAGCGTCGGGTGCGGAGCGATGCCGTCGGCGATCGTCTCGACCGTGGCCTCGGCATCGAGCGCGACGACGCCGACCTCGATCAGATCGGTGACGTGCGGGCCGACCATGACCAGGCCCAGCAGCTCGCCGTACTTGGTCTCGTGGATGGACTTCACCCAGCCGGTCGTGTCATTCATCATCGCGGCGCGCGCGTTGGCGGCGAGCGGGAAGACGCCGACCGCGACGTTCTCGGCGCCGTAGCGCTCCTTGGCCTGCGTCTCGGTGAGGCCGACGCCGGCGATCTCCGGATTGGTGTAGATCGGCCGCGGCACGGCGACACCCGGCTCGATCGTGGCGGGGTGGCCCGTGGCGTTCTCGGCTGCGACCTCGCCCTCACGGAAGGCGGTGTGCGCGAGCTGCCAGACACCGGCGACATCGCCGACGGCGTAGATGTTGGCGACGCTCGTCCTGCGGTGATCGTCGGTGGCGATACCCTTGCGACGATCGTAGGTGACGCCCGCAGCCTCGAGCCCGAGGCCCTCGACAAGCGGTGCGCGCCCGACTGCGACCAGCATCAGGTCGGCCTTGACCGTCTCACCGTCGCCGAAGTGGACGACGAGCTCCGAGCCGGTGTCCTCCACCTTCGTGCACTGCTTGCCGAGCTGAAGGGAGATCCCTCGCTTCTTGAACTGCTTCTCCAGCTCCTTCGCCGCATCGTCGTCCTCGGCGGGAATCAGCCGCGGCAGCATCTCGATGATCGTGACCTCGGAGTCGAAGCGGTCGAAGATCGAGGCGAACTCCGAGCCGATGATGCCGCCGCCGAGAATCACCAGGCGACCCGGCACCTCGGTCTGGCCCAGCAGGCCGGTCGAGTCGACGCAGCGGGGCGAGTCGAGCCCCGGGATCGGCGGCTTCACCGGGAAGGCGCCCGTCGCGATGATCGCGCTCTTGAAGGTCACCGTCTCGCCGCCCTCGACCTGGATCGTCGTGGCCGACGTGAACGTGCCCTTGCCCTTCACCCACTCGACGCCGTTCGCCTTGAGCAGGCCCGCGACGCCGCTCGTGAGGCCCGCGACAACGCCGGCCTTCCAGACGTTGGACTGGGCAAAGTCGAGCTGCGGCACGCCGACGTTGACGCCGAGCTTGGCGAACGTCTCCTCCGCGTCGTGGATCGCGTGCGCGGTCTGCACCCAGGCCTTGGTGGGGATGCAGCCAACGTTCAGGCAGGTGCCACCGAGCGTCGCATCCTTCTCGATGCAGACCACCCTGGCGCCGAGCTGCGCGGCGCGGATAGCGGCCGAGTACCCCCCGGGGCCGCCACCGAGAACGGCAACGTCAAAGTCCATGCGTCTCGTACTCCCTTGATCGCGTGTGTCGAGACATACCCTATCCACACGGCCTTGGGCGGCCGACTCCCCCGGAAGGGGGGTGGGGCAAGCGGAGGGGCGCGCCGATGCCCTTGATCGTGAAGATTTCTCGCAGCAACTCCGTTCGCAAGGGGCTTCCCCTCCTGATCGGCCTCGCCATCGTCGGCGGGTTCGCGGTCGCGGTGCACCGCACCGGCGCAAGCCTCGGCGCGGCCACCTCGCCGCAGTGGCTGCCGCTGGCCGGCGCGTTTGCCATCTCGGCGCTCGTGCAGCCGCTGCGCGCCTTCGCCTGGCGCTCCGCGATGCGCCGCGACGTCGCCGCGACCGCCGAGGCCGACCCGGACGCCCCGGACGCGAGCGCTGTCGACACCCAGGGGCGCCACACCTGCTTCCGCTCCGTGTTCGCGGCGAGCGCCGTCGGCTCGTTCCTCGACACGATCCTGCCCGGCCGTCTCGGTGAGGCCTCGAAGATCGCGATGCTGCGTGTCGCCACGGGCGGCGGCAATCGCTGGCCGGGTGCTGCCCGCGCCGGCGGAGCGCTCGTCACCTCGCTGCTGCTGGAGGCTGTCGCCTTCGCCTCGGTCGGCGCGATCGCCGCGCCGTTCCTGCCGGTGCCCACCTGGGCCAAGTTCGCCATCGTCGGCTCGTCGCTGCTGGCCCTGGCCGGGATCGCCGCGCTCGTTGCGCTCGACCGGCTGGTCGGTCGCCGCCTGCCGAAGGCGCTCGCCAGCTTCGTCGCCGGAGCCGCGGCGCCGCTGCCGACGCTTGCCCGCGTCGGCGCGATCATGCTCTCGACCTGGCTCGCCCGCTGGTTCGCGCTGCTGCTCGTCCTCCACTCCTACGGCGTGAAGGTCGGCCTCGGCGGGGCGCTGCTCTACATGATCGTCACCGGCCTCGCCAACGTCGCGCCCCTGCTGCCCGGCAACGCGGGCATCTACCAGGGCGCCGCGATGGGCGCGCTGGGCGTGCTCGGCCACGCCGGCTCGAGCGCCATCGCCGTCAGCCTTGCGGCCCCGGTCGTCGGCTCGCTGGCCACCGCGGTCGCGGCCCTGATCGCCCTCTCGCTCTTCGGTCGGCGCTTCGGCGAAGTGGCGCGCGCCGCGATCCGCCGCCGCACGCAGACCGCCCCCGCCGCGCTCTAGCCGCGGCCCTGGCTCAGGCCGGAGGCGTCCACCACAGCAGGCCCTCCGCGTCGTACGCGGCGACCGCGACCGCCTCGACCGCGGCTGCAAGCGCAGCCAGTTTCGCCGCCTCGAGCGGCTGGAAGCGACCCCAGCCCGCCGGGTCGACAGCCGTGACGAAGGCGTTTGTCGGGTAGCCCGAGGTAGCGGAGCCGAGCAGCTCGGTGAGCGCACCGGCGTCGAGCCCCGGCGTGACGGCACGCCAGTGGTAGACCTCGCTGCCGCAGAGGAAGACGTGGTCGGCGTGGTCGGCGAGCACCGGGTCGCCGGGCGGGCTCAGCTCGTCCTCGACCACGAGGATGCGCCCGCCGCGCGCCGCGGCCGGAACGAGCGCCGCAGCCAGCGCTGCGACCGCCCCCGCGAACGAGCCCTCCACCCCGTCCTCCAGCGCGCCGCGCGAGCCAAGCACCCGGGGCAGCGCACCCGGGCCACCCGCGATCCCGGCGAGCGCACGCAGCTCCCCGCCAGCGAGCCGCTGCGTCAGGCCGTCGGCGGCCAGCACGAGCTGTGCCAGACCGAGCCCGTCGGCGAGCGACTCGCGCAGCCAGGCCCGAGCAGCGCCCTCGACCGCAACGCTGGCGTCAGACATGCAGTGCCGGAACGGTCGTTGGTGATGCCACTACTTCCTCCTCGACGGGGGGACAGGCGAGCACGGGAAGCTACACCGACCGGCGGCGTCAAGCTCGGGCATGATGTGCAGCGAAGCACGATGCGCGCATTCGAACACACCAGCAAGAAGGAACTGATCGTCGCTTCGCTGCAGGAGGAGATCCTGACGGGCGCGCTCAAGCCAGGGCAGACGCTGCGCCAGGAGGAGCTCGCTACCCGTTTCGGCGTGTCGATCACGCCGGTGCGCGAGGCGTTGCGCGAGCTCGGCGCGCGCGGGCTGCTCGACCACGAGGCGCACCGCGGCGTGAAGGTTGCCGAGGCGACGATGGAGGGGCACGAGGAGCTCGCCGAGATCCGGGCGATGCTCGAGGGCTACGCCGCCCGCCTGGCCACCCCGTGGCTCTCGGACGCCGACCTCGCCGCGCTCGACGCGATCAACGGGCGCATCGAGGCTGTGCTCGGCACCGCCGACGTCGGCGAGTACCGCCAGCTGAACTACGACTTCCACATGCTCGTCTACGAGGCGTGCGGCAACGCGCTGCTGATCCCGCTGATCCGGCAGACGTGGGCGGCGTTCGAGTGGGCGACGCTGATGGTGATCCCGTCACGCATGGAGATCGCGGTGGAGGAGCACAAGGAGATCGTGCGGGCGCTGCGCGAGCGCGATGCCGACAGCGTCGAGCTGTTCATGGGCCTGCACGTGCGCAACGGTGCCGCCGCGCTGATCGCCTTCGGCAAGAAGAACCACGTCGACGACGAGGTCTAGCGCCGCCGCGCGCGGCTCCAGCGAGCGCAATCCCGTCCCTGGCCGTCAGGCCTTGCCCGTCGACTCCTGCGACCGCTGCCGCGCCGCGAGCGCCATCGCCATCTCGTCGGCCGACCAGTTGTTCTTGCCGGCGACGGCGCCGGGGCGGAAGGTGCGGTCGAGCAGTTCGAGCTGCGCCGCGGTCAGCTGCACGTCGACCGCAGCGGTGTTCTCCTCGACGCGGTGGCGCTTGGCGGTGCCGGGGATCGGCACGACGTCGGGCCCGAGGTGGAGCGCCCACGCCAGCGCGACCTGGGCGTTCGTCGCCCCCGCCTCGGCGGCAACGCCCGCGAGCACGTCCACGAGCGCCAGGTTCTGCTCGATGTTGCCGTCCTGGAAGGTGCCGAGCGTGCGCCGGAAGTCGCCCGCAAACAGCTCCTCCTTGTTGCGCACCGTCCCGGTCAGCAGGCCGCGACCGAGCGGGCTGAACGGGACGTAGCCGATGCCAAGCTCGCGGCAGGCGGGCAGCACGTGGGCCTCGTCGGTGCGCACGGCCAGCGAGTAGTCGTTCTGGACGGCGCTGACCGGGTGGACGGCGTGAGCGGCGCGCACCTGCTCCTCCGTCACGTTGGAGATGCCGATGTAGCGCACCTTGCCGGCCTGCACCTGGTCGGCCATGCCGGCGATCGTCTCCTCGATCGGGACGCCGGGGTCGGGCCAGTGGATGTACCAGAGGTCGATCACGTCGGTGCCGAGGCGGCGCAGCGAGGCGTCGCAGGCGGCTCCAGCGCGGCCGCGCGTGGCATCCATGCCCAGCCAGTCACCGCGCTCGTTGCGCAGGAAGCCCCACTTGGTGGCGACGACGACCTCGTCGCGGCGACCGGCGATCGCCTTGCCGACCAGATCCTCGTTGACGTAGGGCCCGTAGCAGTCGGACGTGTCGAGCAGGTCGACGCCGATGTCGAGCGCCCGGCGGATCGTCGCGATCGCCTCGCCCTCGTCGGCCGAGCCGTAGAAGTCCGACATCGAGACGCAGCCGAGACCGACCGCGGATGTCACGAGTCCCTGTGTGCCGAGCGCGCGCCGTTCCATGCGGCGGACTCTCGCACATCGGCGCGGCCGCGGGCCGGTGCCACGCGCGCCGCTCTCTCTCCATCGGGACGGCGAGATTCGAACTCGCGACCCCCCGCTCCCAAAGCGGGTGCGCTACCAGGCTGCGCTACGTCCCGTCGTCGTGCCTGGACAGTCTAGGGGCGAGCGGCGGGGGCGGCTTCGACCTCCTCGTCAGAGACGCCAGGGAACGTCCCGGCGACGGCATGGCGGGTAGGCTCGCCGCAGATGTCGTCCGCCGCCTCCGCCGCAGCCCCCGACCACGCGCCACACGCGCGCACGGGCCTCCTGCTCGCCACGCTCTCGGCCGCGGGCGCCTGCTACTCGCTGCTGCAGTCGCTCGTCGCACCGGCCCTGCCGACGATCCAGCACGACCTCGGCGTCTCGACCACCGCCGTCGCCTGGATCTTCACGGCCTACCTGCTGAGCGCGTCGATCGTCACGCCGATCGCCGGCCGCCTCGGCGACATGTTCGGCAAGAAGAAGGTCTTCATCGTCGCGGTCGCCGCGCTCGGCGTCGGCTCGCTGATCGCCGCGCTCTCCTCCTCGCTCGGCCCGATGATCGCGGGGCGCGCCATCCAGGGCATCGGCGGCGCCGTCTTCCCGCTCTCGTACGCCATCATCCGCGACGAGTTCCCGCGCCACAAGGTGGCAGGCGGCATCGCCATCACCTCGGCGATCCTCGGCATCGGCGGCGGCCTCGGCATCGTCCTCTCCGGGCCGATCCTCTCGGTGCTCTCGTACCACTGGCTGTTCTGGATCCCCTTCTTCGTCATCTGCCTCGCCGTCGTCGCCGTGATCCTCGTCGTGCCGGAGAGCAAGCACCGCTCGGGCGGCACGGTGAACTGGCTCGGCGCCGCGCTGCTCTCCGGCTGGCTCGTCTGCCTGCTGCTCGGCGTCAGCCAGGGGCGCACCTGGGGCTGGGCGTCGGGCCGGACGATCGGGCTGTTCGTGGCGGCGGCCGTGCTCGCCGCCACCTGGATCAAGGTCGAGGATCGCTCGCCGGTGCCGCTCGTCGACATGCGCATGATGCGGCTCCGCGCTGTCTGGACGACCAACCTTGCCACGATGCTGATCGGCTTCGGCATGTTCGCCTCGTTCCTGCTCGTCCCGCAGTTCGTCGAGATCCCGACGTCTACCGGCTACGGCTTCGGCGCGAGCGTCACGCAGGCCGGCCTCTTCCTGGTGCCGACGACGATCGCGATGCTGATCGTCAGCCCGTTCACGGGGCGCATAACCAACCGCTTCGGCTCGAAGGTGCCGCTCGTCACCGGGGCCGTGGTCTCGTGCGCGGCGTTCTTCCTGCTCGCGCTGGCGCACAACCAGCGCTGGGAGATCTACGTCGGCACGACCCTGATGGGCATCGGCATCGGCTTCGCCTTCGCCTCGATGGCAAACCTGATCGTCGAGGCCGTGCCGCGCGAGCAGACCGGCGTCGCGAGCGGCATGAACACGATCATGCGCAGCATCGGCAGTTCCCTGGGCAGCCAGACCTCGGCGACGCTGATCGCGGCCAACCTGCTCGTCGGCGGGCTCCCGGCGGAGCGCGGCTTCACGCTCGCCTTCGCGGTCTGCGCCGGCG
>CANNRA010000057.1 GCA_947507735.1 Actinomycetota bacterium | reverse complement strand
TCCAGCACGTACCACTCGTAGACGCCGTGCTCGCCCACCGGCAGGCCGGTGTGCACCGTGGTCACGTGCGCCGCCGTGGTCGAGGGGAACTGGCTCGTGAGCTGCTCGATCGAGCGCGCCCGCCGGAAGACAGGATGCTCGGCGTGGCGTTGCAGGAAGCGCCAGCCGAACGCGTCGAGGTACACCAGGGCGACCCGGTCGGCGCGCGGCGGCAGCGCGTGGGCGGCCAGGTCGAGGCTCGGCAGCGGCGAGGTACCGGTGAGCAGCGTCTCGACGGTGCCGGGGAGGGAGTCGAAGCAGCGCCCGCCCGGGTCGGGTGCGCGCCAGTGCTTGCCGAGCTGCATCGCCCGTGACTGTAGTTGGCGAGAGGCGGGGCGGCGTCGCTCAGGCGTGGCCGCAGAGCGCGCGCACGCGCGCGGCCAGCTCGCGGCCGCCGAACGGCTTGCGCAGGTACAGGTCGGCGCCGGCCTCGAGGGCACGGTCGCGCTCGGAGTCACGGACGCTCGCCGTGAGGATGACGATCTTCATCGCTGCGGTGATCGGGTCGGCGCGGAGGGCGCGCGTCGTGCTGTAGCCGTCCAGCTTCGGCATCCGGATATCGACGATGGCGACATCGGGGATGCTCGCGCGGGCGATCGACAGTGCAACCTCGCCGTCGGCGGCTTCCAGCACGTCCCAGCCGTCGAGCGTGAACAGCGTCACGAGCAGCTCGCGAATGTCGGGCTCGTCGTCGGCGACGAGCGCGGTGAGTCTCGGTGTGGTGCTCATGCGCCCGTACCGTCGGGCAGCGTCACGGTGAAGGTCGACCCGGTGCCGACGACGCTGGTGCAGGTCAGTCGGCCGCCGTGCGCTGCCACGATGCCACGAGCGATGGTCAGGCCGATGCCGGTGCCCGGGACAGCACGGTCGGTGACGCCTTCGCTGCGGAAGAAGCGCTCGAAGATGCGGTCGTGATCGGTCGGCGGGATGCCCGGCCCGGTGTCGGACACCTCGATCTCGACCGCGTGCGCGAGGGGGCGGACGCGCACCCACGTGCGGCCGCCCTCGGGGGTGAACTTGAGGGCGTTGGAGAGCAGCATGTCCAGCGCCCGGCCGAGGCGGCTCGCGTCGCCGAGGATGGTGGGGGCCGGGAGCGTCTCGACCGTCAGCGCGATGCCGCGTGTCGAGGCGGTCGAGGCGTGCCGGTCGACGGCGGCTTCGACGGTGGCGATCACGTCCAGCGGCGTCCGGTCGACCGAGATGGCACCGGCCTCGATCTGCGCGACGAGCAGCAGGTCGCTCACCTGGCTCAGCAACCGGTCGCTGTTGCGATCGACCACGTCGATGAAGGTGCGCTGCTGCGAGCTGAGGTTGCCGGCGTTGTCCTCGCGCAGCAGCTCCAGGTAGCCGCGGATCGACGTGAGCGGGGTGCGCAGCTCGTGCGACACGGTGGCGAGGAACTGATCCTTCAGCCGGTCGGCCTCGATCAGCCGCTGGTTCTGGATCTGCGTCTCGCGCAGCTGTGCGTTCACGACGCCGCGCAGCGTCGAGGTGATGCCGCCGATGACGATCAAGGTGGCCACGGTGAGCAGCCAGGCGATCGGGGCGGCGGCGATGTGGACGACGCTGATCAAGACGCCGTAGCCGACCGCCATGCCGACGATCTGGAGCGCGGCACCCTTTCTGCTGAAGTGGTACGAGCTGAACAGGGCGATCCAGACGTAGAACATCCGGTAGTAGCCCGAGTCGGAGCCGCCGAAGATCAGGCCGAGCGTCACGAGCACGATCGAGGCGGCGGAGATCAGCTGGAGGTCGCGCAGCGTGAGGTGCTCGTAGCGGAGCACGCAGAGCGCAGCGAGCGGGTACGCGGCGGCGGCGACGGCTGCGACGCCGAGGTCGTTCCGGCTCGCGCTGACGTCGAAGAGGAGCGAGACAAGGGTCGCGGTTGCGCCCGCCGTGAGCAGCCAGAAGGCTGTCCGGGCCAGCGGCGCGGTCGAGTCGGACGGCTCGTCGTCGTGGTGGAGGCCCGGCGGCGAGAGGCGGCGTCGCAGCGATGCGATCTCGGCGCTGGAGTGCGAGGCGACCGCGTCGGAGCCCAGCGAGACGCCGGTCATGGAGGCGGTTGCGGCATCGGTGCGCACCTACCTATGGTGCCTTCGCTTGCTGCCTCGTAACGTGGGATTTCGGTCTGTTATGCGGCCTTGAGCCAGCGGTTGACCTCGGCGCCGAGCACGATCACGTTCGACATCACGTAGAGCCAGACGAGCAGAACAACCGGCCCACCGAGCACCTGCAGCGCCACGACGTCAGTGGAGAGGCGCAGGTAGACGGGCAGCACCTGGAAGGTTGCCTCGAGCAGGACGGTGGCTGCAACGGCGCCCGGCATGACCTCCCGCCAGGTCAGGCGCGTGTTGGTCAACGTGCGGTACGACGCGAGCAGGAAGGCGAGCACGCCGCCGGTCGAGCCGAGGATCGACAGGAAGTAGGCGACCGGCTGGCTGCCGAGGGCGCCGGGTGCGAAGCGGCGGATCGCCTCGACCCCGAGCGAGCCGACGAGCAGTGCTACGAACAGCGTCACCAGCGAGATCGCGAGCAGCGCGAGCGCCCGCGCCTTCCCGCGCAGGAAGCTGCGGTTGGGCAGGCCCCAGACGACGTTGAACGCCGACTCGAGCGCCGAGAACAGCGAGAGCGACGACCACAGCAGGCCGAGCCCGCCGACCACGCCGAGCACGGCGGCGTTGTTGTGCACGGTATTGACGACCTTGACGATGCTCTTGATCGAGCTGCCGGGAAAGGCATGCTCCAGCTCGGTGACGAGGAAGCTCGATGCCCGCGCCTGCCCGGCCAGCCCGAGCAGGGACAGCGAGAGGAAGACGAGCGGCACGAGCGACATCAGCGCGAAGTAGGCGATCATCGCGGCCAGGTGGGGGCCGCGTGCTGTGAAGAAGGCGGAGAGCGGCTCGCGGAGCCAGGCCGGCGGCCGCTGCGGAAGGTGCCTCACGACGTCCAGTATCGCGTGATTCACCGCATCTGCCGACAGATGGGGGTGGTAGCCTCGAACGCGATGGATGCACAGCAGGCACTTGCCGACCTCACCGAGATCTCCTCGCAGATCGAGGCTGCCGCCGTGATGGCCGCCGACGGCACGGTCGTTGCGACGACTCTGGCCGACGCTGGTCGCACGGAGGTGCTCGCGCGGCTCGCAGCGCGCCTCGTCTCCGACGCCGTCAAAGCGGGCGCCGGCGGCGAGCTCGCGCAGCTCGAGGCGGCCACCGCCGACGGCAGCGTCTTCGTCGTCCGCGACGGCGGGCGCTTGATCGTCGCGCTCACCCGGCCGAATCCCACGGTCGGCCTCGTCTTCTACGACCTCAAGAGCGCGCTGCGCGGCGTTGCACCGGCCGGGAGCGCTGCCTGATGGCCGTCCTCCCGAAGCGTCGTCTGCTCAGCGGGCTGCTGCTGCTCGTCGTCTCGTTGTTCGGGGCCGCGCTGTTCCGTCGCCGCAGCACCGGCCGCGGCGAGCAGGTCGATCTGTACTTCGCCGACGGCTCGCTGACGTCGCTGATGGCCGGCACGCCCGGCGCCGACGAGCTGCTCGGGCTCGCTCGCGATCTCCTCCGCGAGGTGCGCCCGTGAGCTCCGCCCGGGACGAGCTCGCTGTGCAGCTCAAGCAGCATGCGTACCTGGAGGGCGACTTCCTGCTGCGCTCCGGCAAGCGCTCGAAGTACTACCTCGACAAGTACCGGTTCGAGACCCGTCCGGAGCTGCTCGAGGCGATCGGGAAGCGGATCGCCGCTCTCGTCGCCGCCGAGGATCCGGCCGCGGAGCTCCTGGGCGGGCCAGAGCTCGGCGCGGTGGCCCTCGCTGCCGCGGCGTCGATCAGCTCGCGGTTGCCGTTCCTGATCGTCCGTAAGGCGGCGAAGGAGTACGGCACCAACAAGCGTCTCGAAGGCGTCTACGAGCCAGGCCAGCGCGTCTGCCTGGTCGAGGATGTCGTCACGTCCGGGGGTGCGGCGATCGCTGCGATCGACGTTCTCCGCGAGGTCGGTCTCGTCATCGAGACGGCCATCTGTGTCGTTGATCGTGAGGAGGGCGGCGCCGAGGCGCTGGCCGCGAAGGGCGTGCGCTTGCTGCCGCTTTTCCGTGCCAGCGACCTGCTGTCTATTTGACGGCGGTAAACCGCTTGGTTGAGCGGAATGCGGATCGGTGTTATGGTGCCGTCAGGTCTGAACGGCACCATGGTTTTCGTTTTCGATTTCGTTTATTCATCCAGAGGAGGGACACGCACGTGACCAAGCAGGAGTTCGTCGACCAGGTTGCCACCAAGAGCGGGCTCACGCGCCGCGATGCCGAGAAGGCTGTCAACGCCTTTCTTGAGGTCATCACCGAGACCCTGAAGAAGGGCGGCGATGTCAACTTCACCGGATTCGGCAAGTTCTCGGCCCAGCAGCGCAAGGAGCGCCAGGGTGTCAACCCGCGCAACCCGGGTGAGAAGGTCACCATCCCCGCAGCGCAGGTTCCGAAGTTCTCTGCGGGCAGCACGCTGAAGGCCGCCGTCAAGGGCAAGTAGCTCCCGGCGTAGCGCCGCTGTTGTTCTGCAGGAGGGCCGCGAGAGCGGCCCTCCTGCGTTAAGGGGCCGCCCCGGCCGGGGCGGCCCCTTAACGCTTCGCGATCGCCGCCGCGCCGCGTAGGCTGCCGGGCGATGACAGACTCGCCCACCGTCGGCCGCACGCTCCAGGGGATGGGCTTTGGCGACCGTCTCGCCGCCGCCGTCGAGCGCAAGGGCTCGCAGCTCGTGGTCGGGCTCGACCCGCGGCCGGAGCTGTTCCCGGTGGAGCTGCGCGGCGACGCGCACCTCGGCCGCGCCGCCGCCGCCGATGCGTGCCTGCGCTTCTGCCGCGGCATCATCGACGCGGTTGCGCCGTACGTGGTGGCCGTCAAGCCGCAGTGGGCGTTCTTCGAGGTGCTTGGCGCCGACGGCGTCCGCGCTGCCGAGGAGGTCTGCGCCTACGCGAGCGCCGCCGGCCTGCTGGTGATCGCCGATGCCAAGCGCGGCGACATCGGCTCGACCTCGCGCGCCTACGCGACGGCGTTCCTCGAGCCGCGTGACGGCGCCGGGCCGCTCGGCGACGCGCTCACCGTCTCGCCGTACCTTGGCCGCGACTCGATCGACCCGTTCCTGCAGAGCTGTCGGCTGCACGGCGCCGGCATCTTCCTGCTCGTCAAGACCTCCAATGCGGGGAGCGCCGACATCCAGGATCTCTCGCTCTCCGACGGCACGCCGGTGTGGCACCAGGTGGCGCAGCTTGTCGCCGAGTGGGGCGCCGATCTGATCGGCGAGCGCGGCCTCTCCAGCGTCGGCGCGGTGGTCGGTGCCACGCACCCGAAGGCCGTGGCCGAGGTGCGCCGGCTGATCCCGCAGGGCGTCCTGCTGCTGCCCGGTGTCGGCGCGCAGGGCGGCCGCCCCGGCGATCTCGCCGTCGCCTTCGCCAGCGGCCCTGCGAGCGCGCTCGTTACCGTCTCACGCGATGTCATCTACGCCTACCGCGCCGTCGGCGCCGAGGACTGGAAGGGCGCGGCAGCTGCCGAGGCCGCCCGTTTGCAGGCCGAGGTGCGCGCCATCTCCGGCTGGTAGGCACAGGGCGGCCCGGAGCCGCTACCCTTGCGGACCCGTGAAGCGCTTGTTGCCGCTGGCGCCGGCGCTCGTCGCAGGCCTCATCCTCTCTCCACCGTCGATCGCCGCTGGGCCGGCGTCGGTGAAGCCTGCTCGTTCGCAGGTGCGCTCGATCCCGCTGCCCGCGGCGCCCGAGGTCTCGTCGCACGCCTACTACGTCGTCAACCTCACCTCGGGCGAGGTGCTGGCTGCGCACGGCGAGCGGCGGCGCATCGCCATCGCCAGCATCACCAAGCTGATGACCGCGCTCGTCGCGCTCGACCACGCCACGCCCGACACCCCGGTGCGCGTCAGCGCCGCCGCCGCCGGCGTCGAGGGCTCGCAGGCCGGTCTCTTCGAGGGCGAGGTCTTCACCGTGCGCGAGCTGATCGGGGCCGCCCTCGTGCCGAGCGCCAACGACGCTGCCGATGCGCTCGCCGACGGCATCAGCAACGGCCGGCGCGCCCTGTTCGTCCGCTGGATGAACCAGAAGGCGCGCGACCTCGGGATGACCGACACCCACTTCGTCCGGCCCGAGGGCCTCGACGTTCGCGGCCATCTCTCGAGCGCCCGCGACGTGGCGCTGCTCGCGGAGGCCGCCCTGCGCCAGCCGCTGATCCGCGACGCCGTGGCTCAGCCTTCGATCGAGATCGGCGGCCGCCGCCTGCTGTCGCGCAACGACCTGCTGCGCACCTTCCCGGGCGCGATCGGCGTCAAGACCGGCACCACGAAGAAGGCGGGCTGGAGCCAGGTCGCCGCTGCCAAGCGTGACGCGGTGACCGTGCTCGCCGTCTCGCTCGGCAGCCCCAACCGCGGCGCCCGCAACCGTGATGTCGCCGCGCTGCTCGGGTGGGGTCTCGACCGCTACAAGACGGTGCAGGCGATCGAGCAGGGCCACGTCTATGCGCGTGCCCGGCTTGCCTTCGGGGTGCGGCCGCTCGAGCTGATTGCGACGAAGCAGGCGTGGCGCGTCGTCCACTCTGACCTGCCGCTCGTCGAACGGATCGTCGCCCCGGCTGCACTCGCCACCCCTGTCCGCAAGGGGCAGGAGCTGGGTGAGGTGCGCATCTTCGAAGGCGGCCGTCTCGTCGCCTCATCGCCGCTGGTCGCCGCGCGTAGCGTCACGCGCCCCGGTGCAGGCCGCCGCGTCGCGTTCTACGCTGGGCAGACAGCGCACCACCTCTGGAGCTGGATCTCATGATTGTCACCGTCACGCTCAACGCCGCGATCGACCGCACGCTCACGGTGCCGAACTTCCGTGGCGGCCAGCGCCACCGCGCCAGCCAGGGCCTCTCGCTGGCCGGCGGCAAGGGAATCATCGTCGCGCGCACGCTCAAGCGGCTCGGCGTCCCGGTGGTCGCCACCGGCCTCGCGGGTGGCCGCA
The DNA here is from genome assembly GCA_947507735.1 of Actinomycetota bacterium. Lineage (GTDB taxonomy): Bacteria > Actinomycetota > Thermoleophilia > Gaiellales > Gaiellaceae > CANFDS01. The sequence goes on along the minus strand of CANNRA010000057.1, from coordinate 5,171 downwards.
CCGGCGAGCGGATCATCGAGGAGCTGGCCAACGAGGCGATCCTCAATGACTTCGCGCGCATCGCTGACGAGTCGCGTACCTCCACGGCCGTCGTTGATCCGACGTCGGGCACGCACACGGAGATCTACGAGTGGGGGCCGCAGGTGAGCAGCGAGGAGCTCGAGACGCTCAGGGAGAAGCTGCTCTACCTGTCGCGCGGCGCCGAGATGGTCGTGCTCTCGGGCACGCTGCCGCGCGCGGTGGACGACGGCTTCTACGGCGAGCTGATCCGTGACCTGAACCGCCGCGGTCTTGCCGTCGCGCTCGACGTCGAAGGCGAGCCGCTGCTGCAGGGCATCGTGGCCGAGCCGACGCTCGTCTCGACGACGCAGGCAGCCGCCGAGGCGATTGTCGGGCAGGAGTTCCACGACGAGCAGGATTTCGTGCTCGGCCTCGACTCGCTGGCCGAGCAGGGCGCACGCAACGTGCTGATCACCTACGACCTCGGCCTCTTCGCGCTGGTGCGCGAGGAGAAGCGCGAGCGGCGCTTCCACATCATTCCGCCCGAGTTCGAGGTCGTCTCGTCGGTCGGGGCGGGCGACGTCGTGCTCGGCGCGTTCGTGGCGTCGCGCATCGCCGAGGAGCGCCCCGTCGAGGAGGCGCTCCGCGATGCCGCCGCCGCCGGCTGGGCCTCGAAACTCGAGCTCGGCGCCGGCCGCTTCGACCCGCGCGAGGCCGCTCGCATCGCCCCGGAGATCCGGGTCGTCGAGCTGGCCCCGGCGGGCTGAGAGCTACTTCCCGATCTTCTCGCTGGCAGCGGCCTTGATGCGCTCCTGCTGCTTCTGGGCGAAGACCATCGCGTCACCGGGCGTGACCGTGTCCTTGAGCGAGGTGACGGAGAGCGTCGACAGCACGCGGTCGTAGCGCCAGGCGACGGTGTAGAGCGTGTAGTCACCGTTCGCGCCCTTGATCATGGTCGAGTACATCCGGGCCTCGTCGCCGATGCTCTCCTTCATCTCCACCTTGGTGAACTTGTTCCCGACCTCCTTGACGCCCAGCGCGAACGCGTCGGAGGCGCCGCCGACGGTCTCGAAGGTGCTGGCGCTGCTCTCGACCTGCAGCGGCCCCTGCACGTCGGCCGAGCCGGGCCGCCAGCCGGAGGCGTAGCCGGAGATGCGGCCCATGCTCTCGAGGTTGCGGAGGTAGGCGTTGTCGCGGCCGCGCGCAGCGTCGGCGTTGGTGACGGCGCGCGTGTTCTCGGCGTCCACCACGTAGCCGGTGGGCACGTCCTCCTCGGTGAGGACGAACCTGGCAGGGTCGTTGAAGATCGAGGCGGGCGTCTGGCCCGGCGTGGGCGCCACGGTGACCCCGGCAGCCTCGGTTGTCGTGGTCGATCCGCCACCTCCACAGCCCGCCGCGACGGCGGCGATCGAGAGGGCGAGGGCGGCGAGGGCGAGGAGACGATAGCGGCGCATGGCCGGAAAGGATACGGCTCGGGCCGCTGTCGGGGAGCGTTGTTACCATTGACCTCCAGTTGAGAGACGAGGCGAGCAGGATTCGGAACCGAGCCCAGGCGACCTTCGTGGCGCTTGGGCTTCGTGCTTGAAAGGGGCGGAAGGCGTGGACGGAGGTAACAGCAAGGCAGCGATCGACCTGGCAGCGGCAGGGCTTGACGCGCTGGGCTGGCGCGAGCGGAAGTTCGGTCGGGAGGGATTGACGTTCGACGATGTGCTGCTTGTTCCGGCGCACTCGAACGTCCTGCCCAATGACGTGTCGACGGCAACCCGGCTGACGCGCAACATCGCGCTGACGGTGCCGGTCGTCTCTGCTGCGATGGACACCGTCACCGAGGCACGAATGGCGATCGCGCTGGCGCGAGAGGGCGGGATGGGCATCGTCCACCGCAACCTCTCGATCGAGGATCAGGTGGCCGAGGTCGACAAGGTGAAGCGCTCCGAGTCCGGGATGATCGTCGAGCCGGTCACGCTGCGGCCGCACAACCGGGTCGGCGAAGCGCTCGACCTGATGGCGCGCTACCGGGTCTCGGGCATTCCGATCACGGACGAGCGGGGCAAGCTCGTCGGCATCCTCACCAACCGCGATCTGCGCTTCGAGAACGACCCTTCGCTGCTCATCTCGCAGCTGATGACCGCGACGGGGCTCGTCACGGCGCCGGTCGGCACGACGCTGGCCGAGGCCGAGGCGCTGCTGCATCGCCACAAGGTCGAGAAGCTGCCGGTGGTCGATGGCGAGGGCCACCTGCGTGGCCTGATCACGGTGAAGGACATCCAGAAGCGCATGGACTATCCGCTTGCGACGAAGGACGCGCGGGGCCGCCTGCGTGTCGGCGCCGCCGTCGGCGTGGGGCCGGATGCGCTCGAGCGCGCCGCCGCGCTGATCGACGAGGACGTCGACGTGCTCGTGCTGGACACCGCGCATGGCCACTCGCAGTCCGTGCTCGACATGGCGCGGCGCATCAAGGAGCACTGGGACGTCGAGCTGGTCGTCGGCAACATCGCGACGGCCGCTGCGGCCGAGGCGCTGATCGCTGCGGGAGCCGACGCGATCAAGGTCGGCATCGGCCCAGGCTCGATCTGCACCACCCGTGTCGTCGCCGGCGTCGGCGTGCCGCAGATCACGGCGATCTTCGACTGCGCCGAGGTCGCCCACCGCTACGGCGTGCCGGTGATCGCGGACGGCGGGCTCAGCTCATCGGGCGACGTCGCGAAGGCGATCGCCGCGGGCGCCGACTGCGTGATGGTCGGCTCAATGCTTGCCGGCACCGACGAGGCGCCGGGCGAGGTCATCCTCGTCCAGGGCGAGCGCTTCAAGGAGTACCGCGGCATGGGCTCGCTCGGTGCGATGAAGGCCCGCTCGTTCTCGAAGGACCGCTACTTCCAGGGTGATGTCGAGGACGTCGAGAAGCTCGTGCCGGAGGGCATCGAGGGCCGTGTCCCGTACAAGGGCCAGGTCAACGTGCTGATCTACCAGCTCGTCGGCGGCCTGCGCCAGTCGATGGGCTATTGCGGCGCGGCCACGATCGAGGAGATGAAGGCCAAGACCGGCTTCATCAAGATCACCGGCGCCGGCCTCCGCGAGAGCCACCCGCACCACATCACCATCACCAAGGACGCGCCGAACTACAGGCGCCCCGTCTAGTGGCGCCCGTGACATCCGCGCACCGCGACCCCGAGGAGCGGCCGGTCCTCGTCGTCGACTTCGGCGGCCAGTACGCCCAGCTGATCGCGCGGCGCGTGCGCGAGGCCCGCGTCTACTCGAAGCTCGTGCCCCACACGATCACCCCGGAGCAGGCACTCGCCGAGAACCCCGCGGCGATCATCCTCTCCGGCGGCCCGGCCTCGGTCTACGCCGACGGCGCGCCACGGATCGACCCGAAGCTGCTCGAGCTCGGCATCCCGACGCTCGGCATCTGTTACGGCATGCAGCTGATGGCGCAGCTGCTCGGCGGCACCGTGTCCCGCACCGACGTCGCCGAGTACGGCAAGTGCGACCTCACCGCGGCCGCCCCGGGCGAGCTCGACGGCGGTGGCCTGCTGGACGGCACCGCGGCCGAGCAGCAGGTCTGGATGAGCCACCGCGACTCGGTCAGCGAGCCGCCGCCCGGCGCCCGCGTCGTCGCGTCGACGCCAACCACCGCGGTCGCCGCGTTCGAGGATCGCGCCCGCGGGTTCTACGCCGTCCAGTTCCACCCCGAGGTCGTCCACACGGCCTTCGGCCAGGACATCCTCAAGAACTTCCTGCACACCCTGGCCGGCGCACCGCCCATCTGGACGCCTGCCGCCGTGATCGAGGAGCAGATCGAGCGGATCCGCGCCCAGGTCGGCGACCAGCGCGTGCTCTGCGCCCTCTCTGGCGGTGTCGACTCGGCCGTCGCGGCCCTGCTCGTGCACAAGGCGGTCGGCGAGCAGCTGACCTGCGTCTTCGTCGACCACGGCTTCCTGCGCAAGGACGAGGCCAGCCAGGTGGTCGAGGCGTTCGGCAACCAGTTCCACGTGCCCCTGATCCACGTCGACGCGTCCGAGCGCTTCCTGGCACGCCTCGACGGCATCACCGAGCCGGAGGAGAAGCGCAAGCGCATCGGCACCGAGTTCATCCGGCTGTTCGAGGAGGAGGCGGCCAAGCTCGGGCACGTGCCGTTCCTCGTCCAGGGCACGCTCTACTCCGACGTGATCGAGTCCGGCGGCACCGACGGCATCGCGGCGAAGATCAAGTCGCACCACAACGTCGGCGGCCTGCCGGACGACATGACGATGCAGCTGGTCGAGCCGCTGCGGCTGCTCTTCAAGGACGAGGTGCGGCGGGTCGGCGAGGAGCTCGGCATGCCGGAGCGGATGGTCTGGCGCCAGCCCTTCCCGGGGCCAGGCCTGGCGATCCGCATCATTGGCGAGGTCACGCGGGAGCGGCTCGACATCCTGCGCGAGGCCGACGCGGTGATCCAGAGCGAGGTGCGTAAGGCGGGCCTCTACCGTGAGATCTGGCAGAGCTTTGCCGTGCTGCCCGCGATCCGCTCGGTGGGAGTGCAGGGCGACGAGCGCACGTACGCCTACCCGATCGTCATCCGGGCCGTCACCAGCGAGGACGCCATGACCGCCGACTGGGCGCGGCTTCCGTATGACCTGCTCGACACGATCTCGCGGCGCATCGTCAACGAGATCCCCGGCGTGAACCGCGTGGCCCTCGACATCACGTCGAAGCCGCCGGGCACCATCGAGTGGGAGTAGCTCTCAGGCAGGGAAGGCCGCGGCGGCGAGGGACGGCGCCGCCGCGGCTCCAGCCCCGCTAGCCCGTCGCGACGACGGACAGCTGACCGATACCGCTGAGCGCGGCGCCGGAAGTCGTGCAGCGGACGCTGCGGCCTGCTGCGCTGCAGACGAACCACGGTCCGCCTGGCGCGAGCTGCACCCGCACGCCGCCGCTGGCGGGCGCGGGGGAGACGGTGAAGGTGACGCCGGCCAGGCGTGCGGCATCGGCTGGGTCAAGGGCGTAGGCGAGCTCGCTCACAGTGAAGCCCGAGACGGTGCCCTCGACGGCGGTGCTGCCGGCCGAGCTGGTGGCGGGGCCGGTCACGCTTGACGTGAGGGCGCCGTGCGCGGGCAGCGTCACCAGGGCGCCTGCCGCGGCAGCTGCCGCGAGGAGCATGGGGATGACGATGAGCGACCGCCGCATGCGCT
>CANNRA010000056.1 GCA_947507735.1 Actinomycetota bacterium | reverse complement strand
GGTGCCGCCGGGCGCCGGGGGCGCGCTGGAGGTCGATGCCGGGCTCGCGGTGGCACGCCAGGCGCTGGCGGGCGAGCCGAGCCTCGCGCCCGAGGACGCCGACGAGCTGGCGGTGATCGCCACGTTCCTGCGCAAGCCGCCGCCGGAGCTGACGCTGTGCCCACTGGAGCGCGACGCGATCCTGCGCGTGTGTTCTTCCGGTGGTGCTGCCGCGGCGCTGCGCCGCACGGGATAGCCGGACTCGGGGGGCTACTGCAGGGTGGTGACGTACACGCGGCGGTCGCGCGGGCCGTCGAACTCGCAGAAGAAGATCGCCTGATAGGTGCCGAGGGCGAGGCCGTCGGGGCCGATCGGAACGATCTGCTGCGGGCCGACGAGCGTCGAGCGCAGGTGGGACGTGCCGTTGGGCCCGTCCTTGTCGTCATGCCTGAAGTGAACGGGGTCGCCGGCCAGGCGCGTGAGAGCGTCCTCGAGATCCTCGACCAGCACCGGGTCGATCTTCTCGTTGATCGTGACGGCCGCGGTGGTGTGCGGAACGTAGATCAGGGCAGCGTTTCCGGTACCGATCTCGGCGACCAGATCCTTCACCTGCTGGGTGATGTCGATCAGCTCGGTCGGCTTCGTGGTCGTGAAAGTCAGCTGGCGCACGGCGGGTATCGTACGCATCCATGCCGACGACTGCTCCGACACCCGCTGAGCTCGACAAGTACAGGGCCGGAGCCGACCGCTTCATTGCGGCGCTCGACCAGGAGTACTACGACCACTACGCCGGCCTGAAGGACGAGCTCGAGCTCGAGCCGATCTACCGGGAACACGCAGACCTGTTGACGCTCGAGGCGTCGCAGCGGCTGGGCGAGGCGGCGAAGGCCGAGCCGACCCAGCGCATGCACGAGCTCTGGCGCTTCGCCTGCGAGGGCTACCTGGGTGGCCTGACGCGCGAGCACGCCGAGCGGGTCGCGGCGCTCGAGTCGACGCTGGAGGTGCAGCTCGGCGAGCAGAAGGTCGGCTTCCGGATGCTGCGCCCCACCATGGCGAACGAGCCGAAGAGCGAGGAGCGCGCCGCCATCGAGCGCGCCCGCAACGACCTCACCGACCGCAACATCAACCCGCTGCACGTCGAGGCGCTTGCGGTCGAGGCCGACGCGCTCCGCTCGCTCGGCGCCCCGAACGCGCTGGCCCTGTACAAGGGCTTCGGGCTGAAGCTCGACGAGCTGGCCGCTCAGTGCCGCGGCTTCCTCGACTCGACCGAGCGGCTGTACGAGAAGGCCGCCGACAAGCTCTTCCGCGAGCGCGCGGGCGTCTCGCTGAGCCAGGCCCAGCGCTGGGACACGGTGCGCGTGATGCGCGCGCCCGAGTGGGACCCGTACTTCAAGGGCGACCTGATGGTGCCCGCGCTCAAGGCGACCCTCGGCGACCTCGGGATCGACCTCGACGAGCAGCGCCGCCTGGGCCAGGTCGTCGTGGACGACGAGCAGCGCCCCAACAAGTCGCCGCGCGCCTTCTGCTCGCCGATCGAGGTGCCAGGCAAGGTGATGCTCGTCATCCAGCCGATGGGCGGCGCCGACGACTGGCGTGCCCTCTTCCACGAGGCCGGCCACGCCGAGCACTTCGCGCACACCTCGGCCGACCTGCCGGTGGAGGCGCGCCGCATGGGCGACAACGCCGTCACCGAGGGCTGGGCGATGCTGCTGCAGCACCTCACCGACGAGCCTGCGTGGCTCAACCGCCGCCTCGACTTCCCCCGCGCCGACGAGTTCGCCTGGGAGGGCGCGGCAACGCTGCTCTTCTTCGTCCGCCGCTACTGCGCGAAGCTGCTCTACGAGCTGGAGTTCCACGCGACCCCTGTCTCGCAGATCGAGGGCCTGCGCTCGCGCTACGTCGAGCTGCTGGGCGACGCCCTGAAGATCGAGCCGAGCCCGACGGACTACCTCTCGGACATCGATCCGGGCTTCTACGTCTCGAACTACCTGCGCTCGTGGGCGTTCGAGGCGCAGATCCGCACGCACCTCAAGCACGAGTTCGGCACCACCTGGTTCGCCCGTCGCGAGGCCGGCGGCCTGCTGCGCGAGCTGTGGTCGGAGGGGCAGCGCCTGGACGCGCACGACATGCTGAAGCAGGTCACCGGCACCGAGATCGAGCTGGAAGCCGTTGCCGAGCGCATCCGCGAGCACCTGAAGTAGCCGGGCCGTGCCGCCGATCTGCATGGAACGCGCACCGATCTCCGACAAGGCGATGCTCGCCCTGGTCTCGCGCCACAGCGAGGCCCCGGCTTGAACGGCGAGGGCCTCAGCCGCAGCGCGATGGAGCAGGTCGCCCTCGAGACGATCGCCTCCCTCCCGCCCCACATCCGCGCCGCGCTCGTCAATGTCGCCGTGACGATCGAGGACGCGCACCCCGACGACCCCGACCTCTACGGCCTCTACGACGGCATCCCGGTGACCGAGGCGATCGACGTCTCCGGCCAGCTGCCGGCGCACATCCGGATCTTCGCCCGGCCTCTCGCCGAGGACTTCCCCGACCCCGAGGAGCTCGCTGACGAGATCCGCATCACGGTGCTGCACGAGCTAGCCCACCACTTCGGGATCGACGAGGACAGGCTGGACGAGCTGGGGTACGCGTGAGCGCCGACGCGCTCACCGCGCTGCTGCTCCTGGCGGGCGCCGTGGGCCTCGTTGTGGTGCTGGCCACGCTGCTCGGGCCGCGACGATGAAGCCTGGATTACCGGGCGTTAAGATTTCGTAAGAATCGTTGCAAAAACAACGGATCCCGAGGTTTTGTCCCGGGAATGTCCAGGGAACGTGGTACGTTCTACCCACCATGAAGACACTCCCAACGATCCAGGTTCAGATCGAGCGGCTCTCGCAGGAGCGCTCCATCGTGAACCGCACCCTCTCCGAGGGTCATGACCTCAAGCTCGCTACCGAGCGGGAGCGGATCAACGCTGAGCTCGGAAAGCTCTGGGATGCCGCGCGCCAGGCGCGCGTGCGCATCACGCATGGCGAGCGCGACAGCATCATCGCGCGGGCCCGCAAGGAAGAGCGCCTCGAGCGCGCAGCGTAACTCCTCTCCCCTCGCTGTACCGATGACGCCGGCCTGAAGCCGGCGTCTCGCATTTCCGGGGCAGTTCTCGCGCCATGGGAACGGCACCAGGCAAGCCCGGCATCGCTACGATGTGCGTCCCCGGGGCGTTAGCTCAGCTGGGAGAGCACCGCCTTTGCAAGGCGGGGGCCACATGCCGTTTTGCAGGCCTTTTCCTTAGCTGCTCGTTCCGCGCGCCAATCGGCGCGCCAATCCGTCGGTTTCTACGCTTTCGCGCCATGCGCTGAGCGTGACTCCCGCGAGCGCTACTTCGTCGGGTAGTGCGTGCCCGTACCGTCGCCACACGAGCGCCGCGTCGGCGTGGCCGAGCAACTGGGCGACAGCGTGCGCCGTCATCCCTGCGGCGAGCGCGTGCGTCGCATAGGTATGTCTGAGGCTATGAATCGTCACCGTCGGCTCTTGGCTTGCGCCGGTCACGCTGGCGGGTCTCGTGCTGTCGGCTTTCTTCGGCGGTGCAGGGTTGAGTCCGGCGGCGACCGTTACCCGGTGGAACGTGTCGCGCGGCAGTCCGTACGCGGCGAGTGGCTTACCATCGGCATAGGCAAATACGAGCGTGCCATCGGTCGGGTTGCCGGTGGCGGCGTGATGGGCGCGCAGGATTCCCGTATCGGTGCTTGCGAGCGGGATCGTGCGACGGCTGGAGCGGCTTTTCGGGGCCAGCTCCCGGTAGTTGCCGTCGGCGTCGCGGTGTCTGTCGAGTGTGCCGCGCACGTGGACGAGTCCGTCGGCCAGGTCGAGGCCGTCGGGGCCGTAGCGGAGCGCGAGCGCCTCGCCGGAACGAAGGCCGGAGCCGAGTAGGATCGCGAAGAACGGGAGCGCGAACGATCGCTCGTGCTTCACGTCGTCGGCCTCGGCGGCGTCGAGCAGGCGGCGGGCTTCGGCGGCGTCGAGGAAGCGAGCCGGGCGCTCGTCGCCGTGCTCGCGGCTCGCCGGAACGGTGACGCCGGAGCAGGGGCTACCGTCCAGCTCGCCGTAGCTGGTGGAAAGCCTGAGCGCGACCCGCAGGGCTGTAAGGGCTTGCCGGGCGTGTTCCGGTGAACGCTGCGCCGCCAGCTCGTCTGCGAACCGTTGCACGTCGCCTTGTGTCAGCGATGCGATGGGGACGGCACCGATAGTGGGCACCACATTGAGGCGGAGTGCGGCCTCGTACTTGCGTAGGACGGACGGCTTGTAGTCGTGCCCGTTCTTGTCGCGCACCGTGCCGTTGGCCATACCTTTCACGAGGCGGCGTGCAGCGTCCTCGACGGTGACGGCGCGACCGGGAGCCTGCGAGATGACGGTGCGGCGGCGTGGTGGCTCGGGTGCGGCGGCGAGGCCCGCTGTCGCGGAGAGTGCTTGTGCCTGCCATGCGAGCGCCTCGTGCATCGTCGGCAGCGTGGCTTCCTGCCTAGTGCCACCACGTCGCACGCGGACGCTGTATCGGGTGACACCGTGAGCGTCGGTGCGCGCCGTGATGCCAGGTGTGTGGCGAGGTTTCGCCATCTCGTCTACCTTCCTCTCGTTGGCCGGGCCGCTCGTTCTTCGCGGGATAGGGCGGCCCGGCTGGCCTACCCGCCAGAGCGGCGAGTGTGGGCCGATCATGCGCGCGACCGCCAGGAACGTCAAGCACGAGGGCTAGTCCCATAGCCGCTCTCCCGGCTTCATGACGATCCCGGAGGGGCTGTACGGCCCGCTCGTGGGCCTGTGGCAGTGCGTGCTGGCACGGATGAACTTCCGCAGGTCGTCCTCGTTCACGCGGCAGGTGCGACCGATGCGCACGACGGGCAGCGCCCCTTCACGGATGCGACGCTGCACGGTCTTACGAGAGCAGCGGAGAACGTCCGCGGCCTCGTCGAGCGTGAGCAGTGAAGGAAGCGCCGCCGACATGCTTAGAGCGGGAGCTGCTCCGCGGTCGGGCTGGCGGCCGGCTGGCAAATACGGCAGCGAATGAGGCCCATGTGTGTCGTCCACGTGGCGTGCCCGGTGATGCCGCACGGGGCCGCGTCTGACTCTTCCGTCCGTTCCGCTCCTATAGGGATTCCGGCCCGGACGGAAGAGTCAGCGAGCGAATACAGGAACGCTCGGCCGCGGCTGGTTGCTTTCGTACGATGCGCCCGGCCCGCCTCAGTGAGACTGAGGGCGGCTGCTCTGACTCGTTCGTCAGTGAGTGCGGTTAGCTCTTGCAGTTCGCCGACGGTGAGGCCGTCCTGGCGGAGGTGGTCGAGTAGGAGCGCCTCGTCGCCGTTGTCTTTGCTGGCTGTTTCGGCGTCGGCCAGGTGGTAGCCGTCAGGGCCGAGCGTGACGTGCAGGACAGCCTCTGGGAAACGTCCGGTAATCGAGAGCCGCCGCCGAGCTGGCTGCTCGGCCGTTGAGCGGGTGAGCTGCACGATGATGTCTGCGGCAGCGGCGAGAGCGCCGGAGCCGCGCATGGCACGGCCGTGGTCGCCGCCGCTTTTACGATCGTGATGGATGAGCAGTACCGCCAGTCCCTTCGAAGCGGCCAAGAGCAGCGGTGCCATCGCGGCCATCACATGCCCGGACGATTGCTCGTCGTCACCGACGAGCTGTGCCCATGCAGCGAACGTGTCCACCACAAGCAGCCGGGCGCCGCTAGCGAGCGCACGGTCAACGGCCTCAGCAATCTCCTCCGGCCAGCTACCGCCGCCGCGCTCGTGGATCATGAGCGTCTTGACTTTTCCAAGACTCGGCCACTGTTGACGCTTCGGCCATAGCGTCGCTGGCCTTTCTTCGGTAAGCCATTCCACCTGCGTTTTTGGCAGCGTGTAGCCGAGGAAGTCGCCGCCAGTGACGAGCGCGGCCATCATTCCAGCGGTAAAAGTGCTCTTACCGGCCTTCGGATCGCCCGACAGAATCGCCAGCACACCGGGCGCGATGATGCCCGGCACGAGCCACTCAATGCGCTCGTTACTCTCCGCGAGAATGTCGTCGAGTAGGCGGGAACCGCGAGGCCGTGGACTACCGGCCCCGCCATTCCCATCGGTCGCGAGCACCACAACTTCGGGCGCGGTCACTGCGACCACTGCTTACGAGTAGTCCGACGAGCACAAGCGACCTGCTCGTCACACATCGCCATGCGAAAGCCCGTGCGGTGATTCACGATCGGGTGCGTATTGCTCCGGGCGCCACACCAGTGGCAGCGCCGAGATAGATTTCTACGTGCGGTTTTCATGTCAGTCCTTCTGAGCGCTTGGGGCGCTCTGTAGGTGAGTGATCGAGGGAAGGGCCCTTCGTGGCGGGGGACGGGCAGCGGTCACGCCTCGTCCCCTCGCCGCTCTCGCCACAAGGGCCGCACCACGGCTTCCGCCAGGGCGTCGAGGTCGCTGGCGAGCAGCACCTCCACGGCAACACGCACGGCGTCCGTGCCCGCGTGTGGGCAGGCGGCAACGAGGCCCGCCAGGTCGTCACGGTGGACGAGCACGAGGCCGTCCGCGGTCATCGCAGCAAGCACGGCGCGCAGCTCGTCGCCGGTCGCGGGAGCGCCGCTCAGAGCAGCAGCGAACGTGTCGGTCACGCGATCACCCGCCCGCAGGCAGGGAGCGTGTCGAGGCCGCCGACAACGGCCAGGAAGAGTGCTAGCCCGGCATCACGGCCGGGCGCTAGTCGTGCAGGCTCGTCAGCTAATCGAGATAGAGCACGAGCAGCACCAGAACGGCGGGTGCGACGAGCAGAGGTGCGACCGCTCGACTGGCGATGCGACCGGCGAGGCTGGCGGCGAGGCGCCATCTTCGCGACGTACCTGGCCACCTGCTTCGCGATGTTCGCGAAGTTGGCCGACAGCTTCTCCATCGCCTCAGTCAAAGGCGCCATCTGCTTCGCGATGTTGGCCGACAGCTTCTCCATCGCCTCAGTCAACGGTGCCACCTGCGCGTTGATGGCCGCGACAGTAGCCGCCTGCTTCTCGATGTTTGAGGAGGCGGCCGTCAGCTTCTCCGTGCCAGCGATCGGCGAGGTCACGTCCACCGGGGGCACTACTCTGGCTGCTCACTCGAACACACGCGGCGGATTATGCGGGTACGTGCCGGACGGCACGTACCCGTCGCTGCTTCTGCCGGGATCGCGACGAGGCCGGGCTGCAAGGCCCTGATCGGCCGGCGTCAGACAAACCCCTGCAAAAAGCTACATCCTGTTGCCACTTCTGGATACACGATGCCTAAGCGATTCGGGGTCGAGGTCGAGCCGCCTAAAAGAACGGGCACGGCCGTGTGGTTTGGTTTCCGTGAGAAAGCGCCGCAAGAGTGACGGGGTGGCCTCTGCGGCTGTGAAAGAAAAACCGTGCATGTAGCCGTCTGTGCCTCGCCCGAGGTTTCGGCAGGGTGAGCGGCCCGGCTCGACGTCACCTGCGGCTCTGGCGTGCTCGACGTCGCGGCTACCGAGCTCGACCCGCACGCGTGCTGAGCAGGCGCCTACGCCCGACTTGACCCGATGGCCCTGCACCGTCAGGCTCACTGTGGATGAAGCGGGCGATATTCAAGGGGCCGAACATCGAGATCGCCATCGCGAACATGGTGATACTCACTCCGATCAGCCCTGCAACCCTTCCGTTCGCGCCTGGCGAGGAAATCGTCGTGGCTGTTCCAAAGTCGGAGGCTGGGCAGGCCAGCGAGTACCAGCTCGTATTCACCATCGCGGGCTATGCCGGCGAGCGCCCCGAGCTTGGGCAGAAGCTCTTCGGTCGCCGGGATTGGAAGCACAGCTGGGAGCTAGCGGCAGTGCGCGCGATCGAGCCGTTCTCACTTGATGACGTCGTATCGGCTGCTGGCGAGCGCGGCCCCGACGTTCGATACCACTACAAGGGGCAGACACAGCACCACAGGATCATCCGCACGATCCGGGCGGAGGACGAGCCGCTGTACCGGCAGCTCCTCGTACCTTCGACTGACCCCACGTGGTCGGCGTCCTCAGTTCTTCAGAAGAACCAGCAACGGGCCGAAGATCGCGCTGCCGCCGCGCTGAGCGCTCAAGAGATCGAACGAAGGCTCAGAGCGATGAGTAGGCGCAATGCCGAGTCGGGGTCAGGCAGATCGAGTGGCCCCGGCAGCACTCAGCGCCGCAATGCCAGGTTCAGCGCCCTGCTCCGGCTGTGGTACGACGGCGCCTGCCAAGTGTGCGGGGAACGTATTGCGGATCCGTCTGGCTCAAAGCTCGCAGCACAGGTTCACCACCTCACCCCGTGGGCGGGGTCACGCTCCGATCGCTTAGACAACGCGATCTGTGTTTGTCCGAACCACCACGCAATGTTCGAACTTGGCTGCCTGAGCTGGGCTGACGGGGTGCTAACCGAGGTGGTGAGCGGCGAGGCGAAGGCGCGTGAGCTAGCGCTCGACAAGCACTTGACGATCAAGTAGCCAGCAACTCACTGCATTTGGACGCTCCAACGGCTGAGTCCACCGGCGCGGGCCAGAAAGGCCATGGCCGCAAGAGCGAGCAGCGGAACTACCGCAGCAACCCAAACTGACGGATTAACTCATGAATTATCAACGCACCAAGAAAGAGGACAGAGTTGCCGAAACTGGATCGTCAGCTTGACGAATGGCTCGGGCATGTGTTGGTTGTGCGTAGCGAGAACCTGTCTACTCGTTGGGATAACGGGCTTCTTCACCCGTACCTTTTTTCTGACAACACCTGCGCAATCATCCGCGGCGATGTCGTCGTAGACAACGGTTGCCCACTTGAACCAAACGGTTCACTAATTTTCGGTCTTGGCTACGAGTGGGGCCCGACGCAGCAGCGCATCTTCGAGGACACCATCGGCCCACATTTGGACACCGGCCGGTGGGACGGAATTGTGAGCGAGTTCCGGACGCACTGGGCGAACACTTGCTCTGTGTGGGGCGACGCCACAATTCACTGGCTCGAAGCGCTTGCTCCTGGTGTGCGGCCAGTGCTGCATCAACTCGGAAAGACCGTTGAATTTCGAGACCTGCGCAGTCTCCGCCACGAGCGCGGCACCCCCGAGATCCTCGTCAATAACGTCGGCATCGTCAGCACGACGTCATTCCAAGCTGAGGAGATCAGAAGCTCGATCTATACGCGCCCGGTGACCATTGGCGATGAACGTCTCACTGTTGAGCCAAGAGAGCGATCGCAATACCGAGCCGAACTCATAGCTGCACGTGGCATGACTGAGTGGTTCTCACACCGGCACACCGTCGAGCAATGGACACCGCAAACATGCGTCATCTGCGAAGAATTCTTCTGGCCAAACGCACTTAACGACACGGACATCAGACGCACCGGACGGCCACGCTATTGTCACCTGTGCTCGGCGATGATGCGGCGCGATCCATGGGCTCTACGTCGCCTCACTGACAAGAGTCTGCGTCCAATCCTAATTACCATCGCCCAGCGGTTCCTTGAGTTAACGGGCATGTTCCCCCACTCGAAGATCCGGGATACATCTATCGGTGGGCTTCCTGAGGATCAGCGAGACACGTTCGCTCGGCTGTTGATGCTCATTCCAAGATCAGAATTGGTCATACGTCTGTTCGGTTCATGGTCTCACTACCTGAACGCTGCCGGACTGCTGGAGAAAGCAGACCGCAAGGGATATTCGGGATACATCACTATTGCTAACGATGGCCATATCGCATTGTCTATTGGTGAACGCATCATCTGCGATTGGCTTCACGCACGAGGCATAGGCCACGAGAAAGAACCAGTGTATCCGCATCACCCAGAGTTAAATCCCAATAAAAAGTTGCGTGGTGACTGGCTCATTGGTGATTGCTGGGTTGAGCTTGCGGGATACATGGATGATGCGAAGTACGCAAATCAGATGCTCCGAAAACAGGAACTTGCGCGAGCATGCGGGCTACGACATTTGTTGTTGCTACCAGCAGAACTGGGCCGTTTAGACGCGATAGCCAGAGAACACTGGGGGTGGGCCAAGGGTCAATGCGATTGATTGCGAAGTCGCCTGGCTCGTGCTCTACTCGACGAGAGAGAGGGGCAAGAGCAGTCCGGGGTACCGATCGTCGTCAATCCAAAAACCGTCCGGCGGGACGCCAGGGCGCATATTTCCCATGCACTACTGCAAATCCCACGCGCCAATCCGCGCGCCAATCGTGTCCCTTATTGGCGTTTTGGGGCCTTTCCTGTCCCGATCGACAAAACCTCTAAAGAGCAGGAAACGACGCTATAGCGTACGATCTGCCCCAATGGGGCGTTAGCTCAGCTGGGAGAGCATCGCCTTTGCAAGGCGGGGGTCGGCGGTTCGATCCCGCCACGCTCCATCACCGGAAGCCCGCTCGCAAGGCGGGCTTCCGCATTTGCGGGCCGGCCTGGCGCTGCGTCAACTGGGCTGCGTGCCAGCGATGTGCCAGTCCCCGGCCGGCCCTAGCCCCGCGGCTGGGCGGAAGTGGCGGGACACTGGATCCCGGCCCCGTTGATCTCGAGCGAGGGCTCGGCCGATTTGCGGTCCAGCGTCTTGCCGCAACCGCTTTCGCGGTTTCCAGACCAACGGGGCCTCATCAAGCATTCGCCTGACCATTAGGGAAAAAGGAGCTACTCGATGGTACCAGAAGGGGGATAGACGCCAGCCCCTTGCTGTGATGAGTCTGACGTCACGTCTGGCACGTTTTTTTGTGCTGTCTGATGTTGCTGAGGCAAGGAGTCGAATTTGAGCGTTGCACTGATGGGCGCGGGGACCGCTGGTGTTGTCGATCTTGAACGGTCTGACAGTAGCCTCACGGAGACTCCCGCCTCACGACGGGGTGTTGTCAGTCCCAGTCGGAGGATCCGTATTGCCGGCTTAAGTCGTCTTCTGGTTGTGTGCTTCGCTGTATCTCTTGTCGCGGCATCGTTTCTGATTACGGCAGGATCGGGTTCTGCGAGTACTTGGGGTTCCGTAAGCGATCTTTCTGCGGCGGATCAAACTTCTAGCAATCCACGGATCGCTCTGTCGTCTGATGGGACACGTGCAACAGCGATCTGGGGGCGGAGCAACGGCACAAACTCCATCGCACAGAGCGTGTCGGGAACGATCACCGGTAGTTCGGTTACCTGGGGTCAGGTTACCGATCTCTCTGAAATTGGGCAGAGTGCTTTTGACCAACAAATCGCCCTGTCGTCTGACGGGACGCGCGCAACAGCAATCTGGCGGCGGTCTAACGGTTCGAATTGGATTGTTCAAACTGCGTCAGCCACGATCACGGGAAATACGGCTTCCTGGGGCGCGATAACTGACCTCTCCGCAGTGGGCCAAAGCGCTGTCGGGACACAGATTGCGCTGTCATCTGATGGGACACGCGCAACAGCCGTCTGGTACCGGTACGGCCTAATTTCCCAGACTTACGTCACTATCGTGCAGTCTTCTTCAGCAACGATCACGGGGAATACCGCTTCCTGGGGTGCGGTAAATGACGTCTCGCAACCAATACTGAATTCGAATCAATGGCCCGCGAATTCTGTGTCTCGAATAGCTCTATCTTCTGACGGGACGCGCGCAACAGCAGTCTGGTTCGACCAGACCGGAATAGATGATAAAGCGCACGCGGCTTCGGCTGCGATCACTGGGAATTCCGCTTCTTGGAGTGCTGAGACCGATATTTCGGTAGCGGGAGGCCCCGCGAGGTATCCGGAGATTGCTTTGTCTTCGAATGGGACACGCGCAACTGCAGTCTGGACGCAAGCGAGCGACGGCTCGCAAGCAAACGTTCAGTCGGCTTCAGCAACGATCACCGGGAATACGGCATCCTGGGGTTCGGTAAGTGTCCTCTCCGCCGCAGGTCACGCTGCTTCCGGTCTAGATATCGCTCTGTCTTCTGACGGAACACGCGCAACAGCAGTCTGGTTTCGGTCTGACGGATCGAAATTCGTCGTTCAGTCAACTTCAGCCGCGATTACTGCCAATACGGCTTCGTGGGGTGCGGTAACTGACCTCTCCGCCGCAGGCCAGGACGCCTTAAATCCGCAGATCGTTCTGTCGACTGATGGGGCACGCGGGTCTGCCCCGACTTGGGTCTGCCCCGACTTTGGTTGACAGTGGTTTTGGCCTTCAGGCTGCTTCGAGCTCGCGGTTGTGGAGGGCGAGTTCGTATTCGACTGGGGTGAGTCTGCCAAGGGCGCGTTGGCGGCGTCGGCGGTTGTAGGTGTGCTCGATCCAGGT
>CANNRA010000055.1 GCA_947507735.1 Actinomycetota bacterium | reverse complement strand
CACCGGCAGCGGCGTTGGCGGCGCGCTCGGCCTTGCGGGCGGCGCGGCTGCCCTTGCCCTTCATCGGCGCGCTCACGCGACGGCCGCGCTGCTGCGGGCGCTGCCGACCGCGAAGGCGCCCGCGCTGACGCCACGCAGCGTGGTCGAGGTCGCCGCGTCGATGCGCACTGGCACGAGCGAGCCCGGCTCCGCGTCGCCGACGAAGTTGACCGTGGTGTTGCGCCGCGTGCGGCCGCGCAGCTCGCCCTCGTCGTTGCGGCTCGTCCCCTCGACGAGCACCTCCTCGACCCGGCCGATGCGCTGCTCGTTGCGTTCGCGGGCGATGCGCTGCACCACGTCTACCAGCCTCTCGATGCGCTGGCGTTTCACGTCTTCCGGCACCTGTTCCTCCATCTCTGCTGCATCGGTGCCCTTGCGCGGCGAGTAGACGAAGGTGAACGCGCTGTCGAAGCGCACCTCCTCTACCACCTCGAGCGTCTCCTGGAAATCGGCCTCCGTCTCGCCGGGAAAGCCAACGATGATGTCGGTGCCGAGGGCGAGGTCGGGGATCCCTGCGCGCAGCTCGGCAACCAGGGCGACGTAGCGCTCCCGGGTGTAGGTGCGGCGCATCGCCTTGAGGATGCGGGTGGAGCCCGACTGCAGCGGCAGGTGCGCGTGCTCGCAGACGGCGGCGCACTCGGCCATCGCGGCGATCACCGGGCTGCGGAAGTCCTTGGGGTGCGGGCTCGTGAAGCGAATGCGGTCGATGCCGTCGATCGCGTCGCAGGCGCGCAGCAGCTCGCCGAAGTCGGTGCGGAGGTCGGGCAGCAGGTCGCGGCCGTAGGAGTTGACGTTCTGCCCGAGCAGCGTGATCTCGCGCACGCCCTCGCGGGCGAGCTGCGCCACCTCGGCGACGATGTCACCGGGGCGCCGGCTCTGCTCGCGGCCGCGCACCGCCGGCACGATGCAGTACGAGCACGTCGAGTTGCAGCCCATCGAGACCTGCACCCAGGCCTGGAAGCCGCGCTCGCGATGCGACGGCAGGTCGCCGGCGAAGCTGTCCCACTGGCCGAAGCGGCCGCGCGGCGCGACGCCATCGCTGCCCACCCACTCGCCCAGGTGCGGGATCGAGCCCGGGCCGAAGGCGACGTCGACCTGCGGGTAGAGCTCGAACAGCCGCTCCTTCTGCGCCTCGGCGAGGCAGCCGCCAACGGCGATCACCTTGCCGGGATGACGCCGCTTCAGCGCCGCCGCCTGCGCCAGGTGCTCGGCGAACTTGCGATCGGGCTTCTCGCGGATCGTGCAGGTGTTGAAGATCAGCACGTCGGCGTCGTGCTGATCGGCCGCCTCGCTGAGGCCCTGCTTCTCCAGCATGCCCTTGATGCGCTCGGAGTCGTGCGCATTCATCTGGCACCCGTAGGTGGTGAGGTGGTACCGCTTCATCGCCCCGGTGATGGTAGCCCGCTGGCTCCGGCGGTGCCTGCGCGGGGCCGCGGCGGCGCCGCCAGGCTGTCGGCGGTCCTTGCCGGCGTGACGCCCTAGTCGTAGCTCGGGTCGGTGTCGTGGCCGCCCGCAGCGCCCTCGGCGGCGGCGGCAACGATCTCCTCCGCGAAGCCACGCCGCGCGAGCGTCTGCGCCGTCCGGACACCAGGGCCGAGCTTCGCGACGATCGCGACCGCTCGCTCCCGCTCTTCCGGGAGCGCAGCCACTGCCTCCTCGCGCAGCTCCGCCTCGACGCCGCGCTGCTCCAGATCGGCCCGGATCGCGTCGTCGCCGTAGCCACGCTCCGCCATCCGCGCGGCCCGCGCGTGGGCAGCGCGAGCATCGTCCTGCAGCCCGGCTCGTGCCACGGTCTCGAGCGCGCGCTCCCGTTCCACCGGGGCAACGCCCTTCCGCTCCAGCTTCACGGCGAGCTCGGCCCGCGTCAGGTCACGCCGGGCCAGCGCTGCGCTGGCAGCACCCACGGCGACGGCCCGCCTTCGCTCGCGGGCGAGCACCGCGGCCTGTGGGCGGCTGAGCAGCGATCCGACAGCGATGCCGGCCCGCACGACCGCCTCGGCAGGCAGCGTCCGCCAGCGGACGTCGTCGAGCTCGACGGCCACCCACCCGGGCCGCACGAGCCGGAGGCGGGTGACCGTCGGAGTCACGAGCGAGCGATCAGTCGTCGTCGGACGTGGAAACGGCGACGGGCTCCGAATCGGGCTCGATCGGCGTCACGTCACGCTTGGCACCGTCGGCGACCGGCAGGAGCCGGGCAGACGCGACCTGATCCGGCCCAAGATCCGCCTGGATCCTGCGGAGGATCTTCTCGGTCACGTCGGGGTGCTCGCGCAGGAACGCGTTAGCGTTCATCCGGCCCTGGCCGAGCCGCTCGTCCTCGAAGCTGAAGTACGAGCCGGACTTCTGGATGAGCTTGCGCTCAAGCGCCGAGTCCATGACCGTGCCTTCCCAGGAGATACCCGTCCCGTACATGATGTCGAACTCGGCCTGCTTGAACGGCGGTGCAACCTTGTTCTTGACGACCTTCACGCGCGTGCGGTTGCCGATCGCATCGGTGCCCTCCTTGAGGGTCTCGATGCGCCGGATGTCGAGGCGCACCGACGCGTAGAACTTCAACGCGCGGCCGCCGGGCGTGGTCTCCGGGCTGCCGAACATGACACCGATCTTCTCGCGCAGCTGGTTCGTGAAGATGCAGATCGTGTCCGTGCGGTTCAGCGTGCCGGCGAGCTTGCGCAGCGCCTGGCTCATGAGCCGGGCCTGCAGGCCGACGTGACTGTCGCCCATCTCGCCCTCGATCTCGGCCTTCGGCACGAGTGCGGCCACCGAGTCGATGGCGATCACATCGACCGCACCCGAGCGGATCAGCATCTCCGCGATCTCGAGTGCCTGCTCGCCCGTGTCGGGCTGCGAGACGAGGAGCTCGTCGACGTTGACCCCGATCCGCTGTGCGTACATCGGGTCCATCGCGTGCTCTGCGTCGATGAAGGCGCAGATGCCGCCGCGGCGCTGGGCCTCGGCGATGACGTGGTAGACCAGGGTCGTCTTACCGGACGACTCCGGGCCAAAGATCTCGACCACACGGCCACGCGGCAAGCCGCCGATACCGAGGGCGAGGTCGAGCGACAGCGATCCCGTGGAGATGGCCCCCACGGAGACCTGGGCCGAGTCGCTCATCCGCATGACCGAGCCCTTGCCATGAGCCCGCTCGATCTGCCCGAGAGCTGCTTCGAGAGCCTGCTCGCGATTCATCAGTGAATTCCTCCTAGCGGAAACGATTCGACGACGTCATACTGCGCCCCGCCGGATCGCAGGGACGAATGGTAGGGCGCGGCATCGGACGGCATGCTCGACGCGAGCGCGTGGCGGTGGGACACATCCACCCGGACGCTAGAGCCAGACGTCGGGAGCGAGCGTGCCCGTTCTGTGCAGGGTCAGAGACCCCCTCGGCGACTGGCTCAGACGCCGGAGAGCAACTGGAGCACGAGATGCAACGCCGTCGCGCCCGCCCGCCGACGGATCGTCTCACGGTCGGTCGGCACGACCCAGCTCTGGGCGAGCGCCCCGCCCGGCCCGACAGCGTTGAAGTGCACGAGCCCGACCGGCCTGTCGTCGCTGCCGCCGCCAGGCCCCGCGACGCCCGTCACCGACACCGCCACATCCACCCCGAGCACGCGCCGCGCGCCCTGAGCCATCGCCGCAGCAGTCTCGGCCGACACCGCGCCGTGCGCGGCAAGCGTCTCGGCCGGTACGCCGAGCACCGCCGCCTTCACCGTGTTCGCATACGCGACGATCCCGCCGAGGAAGACATCGCTCGAGCCGGGCACCGAGGTGAGCCGCCCGCCGACGAGACCGCCGGTGCACGATTCGGCCGCGCCCAGCGTCAAGCCTCGTGCGCGGCACAGCTCGAGCACGAGCTCCTCGATCGGCCGCTCGTCACGCGAGAAGAGCTGCTCCGAGTGCGCCGCGAGCAACGCCTGCTCGATCCGGTCGGCGCGGGCCCGGGCCTGCTCCCCCGGCTCGACGACCAGGTCGACATGGATCTCGAAGTCGCGCGCGCAGATCGTCACCTCGACGCCGTCGCCGTCCCCACCCGCGTCAGCGAAGGTGCTCGCCACGAGCGACTCGCCCACGCCGTAGAAGCGCAGCACGCGGCGGCCCGGCACCTCGGCGCGACGCAGGAGCGGTGCGAACGCCGGATGTGCGATCGCCTTCGGCCAGAGCGCCTTCAGCTCGTTGGGCGGGCCGGGCAGCGCGATCGCCGCGCGGTCGCCGGGCAGGGGCAGCAAGATGCCGGGTGCTGTCCCCGCGAGGCCGACCGCGAAGCCGCCGGCCGGGACGAGCGCCTGCTTGCGCACGCCGGGAGCGTAGACGGCATACGGCCGCCCCGTCCGCTCGGCGTAGCCCCGCGAGATGCCCTCGATGCGCGCCTCGAGCTCGGGGTCGTGCATGAGCTCGACGCCGGCCGCACGGCAGAGCAGCTCGAGCGTGCGGTCGTCGTGCGTCGGGCCGAGGCCACCGGAGACGAGGCAGAGATCTGCACGGACGCCCTCCGCGAGCGCCGCGGCCAGCTCGTCGGGACGATCGCCGACGATCGAGATCCGGGCTGGCTCGAAGCCGAGCGCGAGCGCCTGCCGGGCGAGGAACGGGCCATTCAGGTCGGTGCGCTCGCCGCGGACGAGCTCGCTGCCCGTCACGACGAGGTGCGCGCGCGGGCGGCTCACCCGGGCGTGACGGCCGCGATGCCACTGACGGTCGCGACGAGCATCCTGGGCGTCGCGGCACCCGGAACGGGAACGGCACGGCCGTTCACGGTGGCCGAGAGCTTCACCGGCGAGCCGACGTTGAGGAACAGCCGGTCGGCGCTGAAGCGCTGTGACTGGCCACGCTCGAGCGTGCCCTGGAAGAGCAGGCGCCCCGTGGCGGCGGTGTCATGCACCTCGAGCCACGTGTTGCCCTTCGCCTTGACGACGAGCGTCAGCAAGTCCTTGCGAGGGGCAGCGGCGGTACGCTGCGCAGCGGCAGCCGCAGGCGACTGGACGGTGGGCAGGCCGGAGCGGTCGGGCACGAAGCGCCAGGCACCGATGATGACGGCGGTGACGGCGACGATCGCGATGAGCGCGACAACAACGGCATTGCGCTCCACCCAGTGGACACGGCGCGGCGGTGGGACGGCGCGCGGACGGATGATCGTCTCCTCGTCGCCGGTGACGTAGCGCGAGTTGTATTCGTCCACGTAGAGCTGCCCGTCGAGGCCGAGCGCCTCGGCGTACGCGCGCAGGAAGCCCTTGACGTAGGTCGGGCCCGGCAGCGTGCCGAAGTCGTCCTCCTCGAGGGCGCGCAGGTACTTGGCACGCACCTTCGTGCTCTGCTCGAGGTCAGCGAAGGTCAGCCGCTTCCGCTCGCGGGAGTCACGCAGGCTGCTGCCGAGGTCGAACACGAGACAACCAGTCTAGACGTCACCAGCCGGGTTCGAGACTGCCGATCAGAATCGGCCGCCGCGCCCGGAAGGGCCGGCTACTTGCCGAGGACGACGAGCAGGGCGTAGAAGCCGAGCGTCAGCGCCGCGGTCAGCGCCAGACAGAGCGCGACGGCGCCCAGCAGCGAGCCGATCCGGGCCGCCCGCAGCCCCCCCACGCGACCGAGCGTCCACTCGCTAGTGCTGCGCGCCCGCCGGGCGAGCAGCACCGCGACGAGCCCGAACACGACCGCCACGGGGATCGCCAGCGAGGCATCAAGCAGGCTGATGCTGCCGACCCAGCGCGAGAGCACCACACCGACCGGCACGGCCATCGCTGCGACCATGCCGACGCCCACCGAGGCGCGGGCACGCGAGTTCGGCGCGGGACTACTGCTTCTTGTAGGGACGTCCAACGGCGGCAGGGGGTATCGATCTTCCGATCACGCCGGCGACGGCGATCAGGGTGAGGACGTACGGTAGCGCCTGCACGAGGACGGCGATCCCGGGAAGCGAACCGGAGTAGGCCGGCAGCCGGTACGCGAGCGCCGTCGAGAAGCCGAAGAGCATCGCCGCGGCGACCGCCCGGAAGGGCCGCCAGTTGCCGAAGATCAGCGCGGCAAGGGCGATGAAGCCACGGCCGCCCGTCATGTTCTCGGTGAACGAGCCGACGTAGCCGATCGAGAGGTACGCCCCACCCGCGGCGGCCAGCATCCCCGAGACGATGACCGACGCGTAGCGGGTCGCGTAGACGTCGATGCCGAGCGTGTCGGCGGCGCGCGGGTGCTCGCCACAGGCGCGGATGCGCAGGCCGATCGGCGTCCGGAACATGATGATGTAGGCGAGGATCGCCACCCCGAAGCTGGCCCAGATCATCAGGTTGAGCTGGCCGAACGCCGGCCCGAGGAAGTAGACGCCGGCGATGTGGAGATTGACGTCGGGGATGCGCGGGATTCCGGGCGGAATGTCTCCGCCGTGGTAGGCCTGGACGAAGAAGTAGCCCGTGATGCCGACCGCAAGGAAGTTCATGGCGGTACCACCGACGATCTGGTCGGCGCGCAACTGGATCGCAAACAGCGCGTGCACGAAGGCCAGCGCACCGCCCGAGACGATGGCGATGACGAGCCCGAGCACCCAGGAGTCGGTCAGGTCGGCGCCGAGGATGCCGAAGAAGGCACCCATCAGCATCATCCCCTCGAGCCCGATGTTGGTGACGCCGCTGCGCTCGGCAAACATGCCGCCGATCGACGCGTACACGAGCGGCGTCGCGAAGATCAGCATGGCGCCGACGAGGGCCGACCACGAGAAGACCTCGACGAGGTGCGTCGTGCTCGAGCGCTCGGCGAGCACGCCGAGCCCGACCGCGAAGAGCCCGGCGGCGATGGCACCCCAGCCGGGCCGGCGGTGGCCGCTGCGAACTGCGCGCGCGCCGAGAGCTGCCGCGAGCACCGCGCCCACGACTGCCGGCGCAACCGTACGGAGGGTGACGGGTGGCAACACGAGCCAGGTGCCGAAGAGAGCGATGCCGATGCCGAGAATGGCGCCGTCCCGCGGCGAGGTCAGCGTCTCCGGACGGGCGATGCGCCGCGCCGTGGCAGCTGTGCGGCCCAGGACGCGCAGGATGTCGCCGGCCGTGCTCTTCGCCGCATCGACCGTCGCGCAGACGAGCAGGGCCGGTACACGGGCCAGGAAGGGCACCGCACGAGGAGCAACGCGCGTCGCCAGCCGGGCGGCCAGCTCGAGCAAGCGCACCGGCGAGAGCCGCACGAGCGTCTCACGCAGGTCAACGAGGAACGGCTGCAGCGGCTCGCCGGCGCGGCGGCGACGGCGGCGCGCGTTCCAGACGGTGAGGATCAGCACGTCAGCGCCGACGAACAGCACCACGAGGCCCTGGATCATCAGGGTCAGGTTGCTGGCGAGCTCCGGCTTGAACACGTCCGGGTCGAGGCCGCGCGTGGTGCCGTAGAGCAGCCCGCCGAAGAGCAGCGCCGAGAGCCCGACACCGACCGAGGTGTTGCGCCCGAGCAGCGCCACGGCGATGCCCAGGAAGCCGATCTGCGAGCTCTGGATGTCGAGCGTGCCAAAGTGGTAGAGGTAGCCGAGCAGGTCGATGCCGCCGCCGAGGCCGGCGAACGCGCCGGAGATGGCCATCGCCTTCAGGTAGCTGCGCTTGACGGGGACACCGCCGTAGCCCGCGGCCTCGGGATTGAAGCCGACGGCGCGCACCTCGTAGCCGAGCGTCGTGCGGTTGAGCACGACCCAGAAGACGATCAGCATCGCGATGGCGATGAAGAAGCCGATGTGCAGGCCTTGCAGGTCGGCGTCGCCCCAGAAGACGGGCAGCCGCGCCGACTTGACCGCGTCACCCGAGATCGGCACGGTCGGCGACTGCGTGTTCTGCAGCGGTCCGCCCTGCCCGAAGAGGAAGCTGCCGAACCAGTACGCGACCCAGTTGAGCATGATCGTCGTGATCACCTCGTGCGCGCCGACGGTTGCCTTGAGGAAGCCGGCGATTCCCGCCCAGACGGCGCCCGCCACCGCCGCCAGCGCGACCCCCACCACGACGTGCACCCCGCGCGGCAGCGAGTCGCCCCAGGTCGACCCGACCCACACCGCCACGATCAGGCCCATCGCGTACTGGCCCTGGCCGCCGATGTTGAAGAGGCCGCAGCGGAACGCGAACGCGACGGCGAGTCCGGTGAAGATCAGCGAGGTGGACTGCAGCAGCGTCTGCTGCAGGTTGTACGAGGCGATGTTGGCCGAGTCGGTCGTCGGGTGGAAGATCCAGTTCAGCCCCGCACCGTTGAAGATGCCGCGGTAGGCCTGGATCGGGTCGTGGCCGGTGGCCGCAACAACAATCCCGCCGAGCAGGAACGCCACGATCGCGGTGGCGAGCGGCGTGGCGACTCCGCCCAGGCGCTTGCCGAGCAGATCCTTCACGCCGCTGCCCCCGTCCCGCGCTCGCCGCCGAGCATCTCCAGCCCGACCTCGGCCTCGCTCGCACCGGCACCGTGCTCGGCCACGATCCGCCCCTCGAACATCACGAGCACGCGGTCGGCGAGCGAGAGCACCTCCTCCAGCTCCAGCGAGACGAGCAGGATCGCCCGGCCCGCGTCGCGCTCCTGGACGAGGCGGCGGTGCAGGTACTCGATCGCGCCCACGTCGACGCCGCGCGTCGGCTGCGCCGCGATCAGCACCTTCGGGTCACGCGCGATCTCACGGGCCGCCACCAGCTTCTGCTGGTTGCCGCCCGATAGCGACGACGCCTTCGTCAGCGGCCCGCCGCCGCGCACGTCGAACTCCTCGATCAGGCCGGCGGCGCGGTCAAGCAGGCGCCCCGGGAAGAGCCAGCCGTGGCTGGAGGCCGGCTCGAAGCAGTAGTCGTGCAGCGCGATGTTCTCGGCCAGCGTGAACTCGAGCACGAGGCCGCGCCGCTGCCGATCCTCGGGGATGTGGCCGATGCCCGCGTCGAGCGCCTCGCGCGCGGTGTGGTGGCGCAGCTCGTGGCCCCCGACGCGGATCGTGCCGGACGAGGGGCGGCGCAACCCGGCGATCGCGTCGATCAGCTCGGTCTGCCCGTTGCCGTCCACCCCGGCGATGCCGACGATCTCACCGGCCCGCACCTGGAAGCCGACCCCGGCCACCTTCTCGATGCCGCGGTCGTCGCTGACGTGGAGATCCTCCACCTCGAGCAGCGTCTCGCCCGGGTTGTGCGGCTGCTTCTCCACCCGCAGCAGGACGTCGCGGCCGACCATCAGCCGCGCCAGGCCCTCCTCGGTGGCGCCCGCGGTCGGGACCGTCTCGATCGTCTTGCCGCGCCGCAGCACCGTGATGCGATCGGAGATCTCCAGCACCTCGTTGAGCTTGTGCGTGATGAAGATGACGGACGTGCCCTGCGCGGTCAGCTCGCGCACGATGCCGAACAGCTCCGCGGCCTCCTGCGGCGTCAGCACGGCCGTCGGCTCGTCCAGGATGAGGATCTCGGCGCCACGGTAGAGCGCCTTGAGGATCTCGACACGCTGCTGCTGCCCCACCGTGATCTTCTCGACCTTCTCGTCGGGATCGACCGCAAGGTTGTAGCGCGCGCTCAGCTCGGCGACCCGGCTCCGCGCAGTCTCGTAGTCCAGCAGCAGCCCGTTACGCGGCTCGGCGGCCAGCACGACGTTCTCGGCGACCGTCATCACCGGGATCAGCATGAAGTGCTGGTGCACCATGCCGATGCCCTGCTCGATCGCGTCCTTCGCCGACGAGAAGCTCGTCCGCTCGCCGCGGATCAAGATCTCGCCCTCATCGGGCTTCGTCAGACCGTAGAGGATGTTCATCAGCGTCGACTTGCCGGCACCGTTCTCGCCGAGCAGCGCATGCACCTCGCCGCGGCGCAGATCGAAGTCGACGTGATCGTTGGCGACGACCCCCGGGTACCGCTTCGTGATGCCGCGCAGCTCGAGGATCATCTGGTCGGGCGAGTGCAACATCACGGGCGCGGGAGAGTCGGCAGGAGCGGGAGAGAACAGGAGGGGCGCCGGCTCGGCGCCCCTCCCCTCCCGTCAGACGAGCTACTTGGCCATATCCGTCGGAACCTTGACGGTGCCGGCGATGATCTTCGCCTTGAGAGCATTGACCTGCGTCAGGATCGACGCCGGAACCTTCGGGCTGACCTTGCCGAGGCCGACGCCGTTGTTCTTGAGGTCGAAGTTGAGGTCGCTGCCGCCCTTGAAGGTGCCGTCCGATGCCGCCTTCACGACGGTGAAGATGCCGACGTCAACCCGCTTGACCGCGCTCGTGAGCATGTGAGCGCCCTGGTCGGACTGGTCCTTGTCAACACCGATGCCCCAGACCTTGTGCTCCTTCGCCGCGCTGAGCGCGCCGAGGCCACAACCGCCGGCGACCTGGAACTCGACCTGCGAGCCGGCCGCGATCTGGTTCTCGGCCTGCGCCTTGCAGAGATCCTGCTTGCCGAAGTCCTGCGAGTAGCCGACGAGTACCTTGATCTTCGGGTTCGCGAGCTTGGCGCAGTACTGGTAGCCAGCGATGTAGACGTTGACCGGCGGGATGCTGACACCGCCGACCACGCCGATGACCTGCTTGCCGCCGGCCTTGGCCACCATCAGCCCGGAGAGGTAGCCGACGAGACAGCCGGCCTCCTGGGACGAGAAGGTGATGCCCATGACGTTCGGGCTGGTGTGCTTGGTCTTGGCGTCCGTGAACGGCGGGGCCTCGACCGGGTAGTCGGTGATGGCGAACAGGGTCTTCGGGAACTTCGCCGCCAGCGTGTTCGTGGCATCGGCGAGCAGGTAGCCGGCCGAGACGACGATGCTGGCCTTCTTCAGGACAGCCGTGCGGAGATTCGGGATGTAGTCCGAGACCGAGTTCGACTGGATCGGCAGCGCCGTCACGCCGAGCTCAGCCTTGGCACGGTTGAGACCCTCGAGCTGCGACTGGTTGAACGACCGGTCGTTGAACTTCCCGATATCGCTGACGAGCGCGGCGGTGATACCTGCCGCGGGGCGCTTCGCTGCCGCGGACGCTCCGGTGACCGCGACCAGCGCGAGCAGGGCGAGCGCAACACGGAGCAGAGCCTTCGATGCCATCGACTTCATCTGAATCCTCCCTTGGTGGTGTGCCTACCGTTTGTACAACACACAACGGAGGGAAACCAGCTTCCCGGCCCACTCGGGCGGAAGGGTGGCGAACGAGGTCGGTGAGCGCTAGTCGCCTGCGCCGATCACGGAGGGCTGCTGGCCCGACTCGATCAGCACCCGGCGCGGCTTCGATCCCTCGTACCCCGAGATGATGCCACGGCGCTCGAGCATGTCGATCAGGCGGCCCGCGCGGGTGTAGCCGACGCGCAGCCGGCGCTGGATCAATGACACCGACGCGGTCTGCGTCTGCACCACGATCTCGATCGCGCGGTCGAGCAGCGGATCCTCGTCCGGATCGAACTCCATGTCGTCCTCGTCGCCGACCGGCGCAAACACCTCGGGGAGCTCGAGCAGGCTCTCGTCCAGCTCCTGCTCGCGCTGGCGGCGGCACTGCTCGACGATCAGCGCGACCTCCTCCTCGCCGATGTACGCACCCTGGACGCGCTGCAGGCGCGATGTGCCGAGCGGCTTGAACAACATGTCGCCCTGGCCGAGCAGGCTCTCGGCGCCCGAGCCGTCGAGGATCACGCGCGAGTCGGTCATCGACGAGACCGCGAAGGCGATGCGGCTCGGCACGTTCGCCTTGATCATGCCGGTGATCACGTCCACCGACGGACGCTGGGTGGCGAGCACGAGATGGATGCCGACGGCGCGGCTCTTCTGCGCGAGGCGGATGATCGCATCCTCGACCGCCTGCGGCGACACCATCATCAGGTCGGCGAGCTCGTCGATGACGACGAGCAGGTACGGGTAGGGATCCTCGCCGCGGGCGCGCAGGGCGCGATTCGCCTCGGGCAGGTTGCGGGCGCGCAGCACCGAGAGGCGCTCGTAGCGGCGCTCCATCTCGGCGACGCAGTTGGCGAGCACGGCGGCCGCCTCCTTCGGCGCCGAGACGACCGGCGTCAGCAGGTGCGGGATGCTCTCGTAGTAGTTCAGCTCGACGCGCTTCGGGTCGATCAGGATCAGGCGCACCTCGTCCGGGGTGGCGCGCAGCAGGATCGAGCTGAGGATGGCGTTGATGCAGCCGGACTTGCCCGAGCCGGTGGTGCCGGCGATCAGCAGGTGCGGCATGCGCGCCAGGTCGGCCCAGACGGGAGCGCCGGAGATGTCCTTGCCAAGCCACACGCTGAGCGGGCTCGCGGTGGCGGGCAGGTCGTCGAAGATGTCACCGAGGGT
>CANNRA010000054.1 GCA_947507735.1 Actinomycetota bacterium | reverse complement strand
TGGTGGCTGCGCCCTGGTGGCGGTGGCGCCTCGCCGGCGGCCGGGCCGCCCGCTGTGCGGGCCCGGCGGCTGCGATGGGCGGTGCGTGGCTCGAACACGCGACCCCCTCGGTGTAAGCGAGGTGCTCTACCAGCTGAGCTAACCGCCCGGACAATGCCCCCAGCGGGATTCGAACCCGCGCTACAGCCTTGAAAGGGCTGCGACCTGGGCCGCTAGTCGATGGGGGCGGCGGGAGAAGGCTACCGGCGCAGCGGCCGGTCGGCAGGCAGGTGCCTGACGGCTAGACCTCGTCGCGCTCGCGCTGCTGCTCGCGGGCCTTCGTGACGTCCTCCTCGGACACCACGGTGGCCTCGATCTCGGCGGCGCCGTCGACCTTGTCGATGTGCGCGTCGAACTGCTTCTTGCCCCTGCGCAGCGACTGCGCGACGCTCTTGCCCATCCCCGGAATCTTCTTCCGGTTGAAGTAGACGATCGCGAGGACGGCGACGATCGCAATGTACTGGGGCGTCAGGGTGGCGACGATCATGCGGGGATTCTGCCTGCTCGGGTGGTCGGGTGCGGGGCGGGCGCCGGGAACGGTGACGGGAAGGGCGAGGGGAAGGGCTCGTCGTCCGGCCCCGCGCGGGAGCCGGACGACGAGCGCGCGCGGCTACTCGACGAAGAACTTGCCGGACGGGCCGGCCGAGAAGAAGCGCGAGGTGATCGTCTTCTTCTTCGTGAAGAAGTCGACGGCGTCGGTGCCGTGCGCGTGCATGTCGCCGAGGAACGAGTCCTTCCAGCCGGTGAACGGGAAGAAGGCGACCGGGGCGGCGACGCCGACGTTGACGCCGATCATGCCGACCTCGACCTCGTTGCGGTAGCGGCGGACGGCCGCGCCCGACTCGGTGAAGATCGACGTGCCGTTGCCGTAGTTCGAGGTGTTGACGAGCGCGATCGCGTCATCGAGCGAGGCGACCTCGATCACCGAGAGCACCGGCCCGAAGATCTCCTCGCAGGCGGCCTGCGAGCCCGGCTTGACGTTCTCGAGGATCGTCGCGCCGACGTAGGCGCCGTCGTCGCTTGCGCCGGTGACACGGCCGTCGAGCACCGCGGTGGCGCCGTCGGCGATGGCCTGGTCGATCATGCCGATGATGCGGCTCTGGGCCTGCTTGGAGACGACCGGTCCGACACCGATGCCAGCCTCCATGCCGTTGCCAACCTTGAGCTTCTC
The DNA here is from genome assembly GCA_947507735.1 of Actinomycetota bacterium. GTDB lineage: Bacteria > Actinomycetota > Thermoleophilia > Gaiellales > Gaiellaceae > CANFDS01. Next base: position 11,057 of record CANNRA010000054.1, on the reverse strand, counting down.
GGCGCGCGAGACGAGCTCGGGCTTGAGGTCGCTCCAGGCACCGGCGACGGTGACGATGACCGAGCCGGCCATGCAGCGCTGGCCCGCGGCGCCGAAGGCCGAGCTGATGATGTTGTCGGCCGTCTTGTCCATCACGGCATCGGGCAGAACGAGCATGTGGTTCTTCGCGCCGCCGAGCGCCTGGACGCGCTTGCCGTTGGCGGCACCGCGCTCGTAGACGTAGCGGGCGATCTTGGCCGAGCCGACGAAGCTGACCGCGCTGATGCCGGGCGAGTCGAGGATCGCGTTGACGACGTCGACGCCGCCGTTGACGAGGTTGATCACCCCGGGCGGCAGGCCCAGCTCGGTGGCGATGTCGAAGACGATCTGCTGCGTCATCGGCACCTGCTCGGAGGGCTTCAGGATGAACGTGTTGCCGCACGCGATGGCGAACGGCAGGAACCACATGGGCACCATCGCCGGGAAGTTGAACGGCGTGATCGCGGCGACGACACCGACGGGCTGGCGGATCGTCTCGCAGTCGACGTTGGTGGCGACGCCCTCGAGGATGCGGCCCTGCATCGTCTGCGGGACGGCGGTGGCGGCCTCGACCATCTCGATCATGCGGGCCACCTCGGCCTGCGCGTCGGGGAAGGTCTTGCCCATCTCGCGCGTCACGCACGCGGCGAGCTCGTCGGTGCGGGCCTCGAGCGCCTGGCGGAAGCCGAAGAGCCAGCGGGCGCGGTCGATCACGGACTTCTTGCGCCACGCGGGGAGCGCGGCGTGGGCGGCGGCGACGGCTGCCTCGAGCTCGGCCTTCGAGGAGAGCGGCACCCTGCACAGCACCTCGCCGGTCGCGGGGTTCGTGACGTCAAGGGTCTGGCCCGACGTCGACGGCACCCACTTCCCACCGATGAAGTTGTCGAGTACACGGACTCCGGCCTGCGTGCGGTCGGCGGTTGCGCTCATGTGGAAGCTCCTCGCAAAGGTTGATTGGTGCGAATGCTGTCATGAACCGGAGCGCGGCGGGGTTCGGCCGGCCGGGGTGACGTGGCCGCGGCCGGCACCGCGTCGCTCTCGGCGGCGCCGAGGCCGATCTTCGCCTAGGCGGCGCGCTGGTCTTCGAGCCAGAAGGCGTCGTGCGCGGCGATCCGCTGGCCGCGCCGGCGCCGACGCTCGCGGGCCATCCGCCGCTTGTGGGAGATGGCGCTGGCGCGGACGAAGGCGAGGGCGCAGGCGACGATGAAGGCGAGCGCGACGAAGAAGGTGGTGCCGAAGACGAGGTAGCCGAGCGTCCCGGTGACGTAGAGCGCAAGCCCGGCGGCGACGAGGATCTCTGTGCGGCCTCTTCTCATCCCGTCCAACTATGAGAGACGGACCGGACGGCATTGCATCGGGGACCGCTGCAAATCGGAGTCCGATGCTTTCGGTCCTGCAAATGCGGGGTTTCTCTCCCGCTGCGGGCGCGAGGGCCCGGCGAAGGCTCAGCGCAGGCGCTCCCAGACCAGCCGCGTCGAGGTCATCGCCCCGGCGAGAAAGCGCGGGGCGGCGCGCAACGTCAGATCGTCGCCGGCCAGCTCGTAGGAGCGCACCTGGCGGGTGCCCTCCTGGTTCATCCACGAGGCGAGCTCGACGTCGTGGTAGACGCAGCCCTGCTCCTCGTCCACCGTGAACGACCCGGCGTAGGCGATGAAGCCGCGGAAGGCCGACTCGATCTCCTGCAGGGTCGCCTCCGTCCAGTCGTCGGTGTGGGCGACGAGGCGGTTGCGGCGCTGGATGTGGACGCCCATCCGCCCCTCGGGCGTGTAGAGCAGCTGGCCCTGCGGCCGGTCGCCGTACGGCTGCGCTGTCGCGCCGTCCTCGCGCACGAAGTCGAAGGAGATCAGGTTCCAGGAGCCGAGGAGGGAGTCACGGACGCTCATGGGCGGGACTCTAACCCGTATTCGGCCGCAGCCCGGAGCGGGGGGTCACCCGGATGTGGCGGGAGCCGCCGCGCGACGACGATGCCAGCGTGAGCACCAGAGACGAGAGCACGCGGCGCGTCGTGGATGGCAATGAGGCTGCGGCGGCCGTGGCCTACGGCACCAGCGAGGTGATCGCGATCTACCCGATCACGCCCGCGTCGGGGATGGGCGAGCTCTCGGACGCGTGGTCGGCCGCCGGCGTGCCGAATGTCTGGGGCGACGTGCCCCAGGTGGTCGAGCTGCAGAGCGAGGCGGGCGCAGCCGGGACGCTGCACGGGGCCCTGCAGGCGGGGGCGCTGGCAACGACCTTCACCGCGTCGCAGGGCCTGCTGCTGATGCTGCCCGACATGTTCAAGATCGCTGGCGAGCTGACGCCGTGCGTGATCCACGTCGCCGCGCGCGCGCTCGCGACCCACGCGCTGTCGATCTTCGGCGATCACAGCGACGTGATGGCCGCGCGCAGCACCGGCTTCGCGCTGCTCTGTGCCGCGTCGGTGCAGGAGGCGCAGGACATGGCGCTCGTCGCCACGGCGGCAACGCTCGAGAGCCGCGTCCCCTTCCTGCACTTCTTCGACGGCTTCCGCACCTCGCACGAGGTCGGCGTCGTCGAGCCGCTGTCGGAGGCCGACATCCGTGCCCTGCTGCCCGAGGAGCTGATCGCGGCGCACCGCGACCGCGCGCTCAGCCCCGACCGGCCCGTGCTGCGCGGCTCCGCCCAGAATCCCGACGTCTTCTTCCAGGCGCGCGAGGCAGGCAACCCCTACTACGCCGCCGTGCCGCTCGTCGTCGCCGAGGTGCTGCGCCGCTTCGAGCAGCGCACCGGACGCGCCTACAACCTGATCGAGTACACGGGCGACCCGGCTGCCGAGCGCGTCGTGGTGATGATGGGCTCTGGCTGCGGCGCCGCCGAGGAGGCGGTCGAGGCCCTCTGCGCCCGCGGCGAGCAGGTTGGCCTGGTGCGGGTGCGCCTCTACCGTCCCTTCCCGGCCGGCGACCTGCTGGCCGCGCTGCCGGCAACGGTGCGCTCGCTGGCCGTGCTCGACCGCTCGAAGGATGCAGCCGCCCCGGGCGAGCCGCTGTTCATGGACGTGCTCGCCACGCTTGCCGAGGCCGGTCGCTGCGGGCGCGGCACGGGCGCCGCGGGCGACGGCATCCGCGTCGTCGGCGGCCGCTACGGTCTCGCCTCCAAGGAGCTGACACCGGCGATGGTGGCTGCCGCCTTCGCCGAGCTCACGCTCCCGGAGCCGCGCCCGCGCTTCACGCTCGGCATCCGCGATGACGTGACGCGCCTCTCGCTCACCACCGACCCCGACTTCGGCACCGAGGCCCCCGACGTCGTCCGCGCCGTCTTCTTCGGCCTCGGCTCCGACGGCACCGTCTCGGCGAACAAGGCCTCGGTCAAGATCATCGCCGAGGAGACGCCCTTGCACGCCCAGGGCTACTTCGTCTACGACTCGAAGAAGTCCGGCTCGACCACCGTCTCGCACCTGCGCTTCGGGCCGCGGCCGATCCGCTCCACGTATCTCGTGCAACCGGGGCAGGCGCAGTTCGTGGCGTGCCACCACTTCGGCCTGCTCGAGCGGATGGACGTGCTGGGCGTGGCGGCGCCGGGAGCTGTCGTCCTGCTGAACGCGCCCTACGGCGCTGACGAGCTGTGGGACAGGCTCCCGCGCGAGGTGCAGGAGCAGCTGCTGGAGCGGCAGTGCCGCCTCTACGCGGTCGACGCGAGCCGCGTGGCGCGCGAGGCCGGGCTGGGCGGGCGCGTCAACACGGTGCTCCAGGCCTGCTTCTTCGCGCTCGCCGGGGTGCTGCCGCGCGAGGAGGCGATCGCCGCGATCAAGCACTCGGTCGAGAAGGCGTACGCCAGGCGCGGCCGCTCGGTGCTGGAGCGCAACTACGCGGCGATCGATGCCGCGATCGGCGGCATGTTCGAGCTGGCGCTACCGGCCGAGGTCACCGCCACCTCCGGGATGCTGCCGCCCGTCCCCGCCGGTGCCCCCGACTTCGTCGCGCATGTCACCGCAGCGATGATCGCCGGCCGCGGCGACGAGCTGCCCGTCAGCGCCCTACCGGTGGACGGCACCTTCCCCGTCGGCACCGCCTGCTTCGAGAAGCGCTCGCTCGCCGACGAGATCCCCGTCTGGGATCCGGCGATCTGCATCGACTGCGCGAAGTGCGCGCTCGTCTGCCCGCACGCGGCGATCCGGCTGAAGGTGGTGCCGCCCGAGGCGCTCGCCGGCGCGCCCGCCACCTTCCAGACGAAGGAGTGGCGCGACCGCAACCTGCCCGGCCTGCGCCTCGCCCTCCAGGTCGCCCCCGACGACTGCACCGGCTGCGGCATCTGCATCGACGTCTGCCCGGCGCGCAGCAAGGAGGTGGCGAAGCACAAGGCGCTCGACCCGGCCGCCAAGGCGCCGCTGCTCGAGGCCGAGCGCGCCAACTGGGACTTCTTCCTCTCGCTGCCCGAGATCGACCGCTCGCTCGTCGATCCGGCCACGGTCAAGGGCTCGCAGCTGCTGCAGCCGCTCTTCGAGTTCTCGGGCGCGTGCTCGGGCTGCGGCGAGACGCCGTACCTCAAGCTGCTGACCCAGCTCTTCGGCGACCGCACGCTCGTCGCCAACGCCACGGGCTGCTCGTCGATCTACGGCGGCAACCTGCCCACGACGCCGTGGAGCGCCAACCCCGCCGGCCGCGGTCCCGCCTGGGCGAACTCGCTATTCGAGGACAACGCCGAGTTCGGCCTGGGCATGCGCCTCGCCCTCGACGTGCAGCGCGACCAGGCCCGGCAGCTGCTGGCCGGGCTCGCAGCGCAGCTCGGCGACCCGCTCGTCCAGGCGCTCCTCGACGCCGACCAGTCGGGCGAGGCCGGCATCGCGGCGCAGCGCGCACGCGTGGTCGAGCTGAAGGCTGCGCTCGCACCGCTCGTGGCCGACGGGAGCTCCGTCCCCGCTGCCGTCGCGTTCGCCGTGCGCCGCCTGCTCGTCGTCGCCGATGCGCTCGTCAAGCGGGCCGTCTGGATCGTCGGCGGCGACGGCTGGGCCTACGACATCGGCTTCGGCGGGCTCGACCACGTGCTCGCCTCCGGCCGCGACGTCAACGTGCTCGTGCTCGACACCGAGGTCTACTCCAACACGGGTGGCCAGGCCTCGAAGGCGACGCCGCTCTCCGCCGTGGCCAAGTACGCCGAGGCTGGCAAGAGCGTGCCGAAGAAGGACCTCGGGATGATCGCCAGCCAGTACGGCCACGTCTACGTGGCGCAGGTCGCGCTCGGCGCCGACAACCCGCAGACCGTGAAGGCCTTCGCCGAGGCCGCCGCCTACCCCGGCCCGTCGCTGATCCTCGCCTACAGCCACTGCATCGCCCACGGCATCGACATGGCCCAGGGCATGCGCCGCCAGAAGGCCGCGGTGGACACCGGCTACTGGCCCCTCTACCGCCACGACCCGCGCCGCGACCACCCGTTCGTGCTCGACTCGGGCGCGCCGAAGCTGCCGCTCTCCGAGTTCACCTCCCAGGAGGCCCGTTTCGCGATGCTCGCCCGCGCCCATCCCGTCGAGGCCGCCGCGCTCGCCGAGCGCGCCCAGGCCGCCGTCAGCGAGCGGCGCCACCTCTACGAGCAGCTCGCCCGCATCGACCAGAAGGCGGCCGGCCAGGGAGCAGCGTCCGCGGAGCCCGACGCATGACCGCTCCCGCCTGCGACCTCTCCACGAGCTACCTCGGCCTCGAGCTGCGCAGCCCGCTCGTGCCGTCGGCCTCGCCGCTCGGCCGCGACCTCGACACGCTGAAGCGGCTCGAGGAGGCGGGGGCCGGCGCGGTCGTGCTGCCGTCGCTGTTCGAGGAGCAGATCGAGCACGAGGAGTTCGAGCTACACCGGCTGCTCAGCTCTGGCACCGACTCGTTCGGCGAGGCGCTGTCGTACTTCCCGGAGCTCGCCGACTACCGCACCGGCCCCGACGACTACCTCGAGCACGTCGCGGCGGCGAAGGCTGCGCTCTCGATCCCCGTCATCGCCTCGCTCAACGGCGTCACCCCCGGCGGCTGGACGCGCTTCGCGCGGCTGCTTGCCGAGGCCGGTGCCGACGCGATCGAGCTCAACGACTACCAGGTGGCCGCCGATCCGATGCTCGGCGCCGCGGTGGTCGAGGCCGGCGTGCTCGATCTGGTGCGCGCGGTGCGCGCCGAGGTGACCGTGCCGCTCGCCGTCAAGCTCGGCCCGCACTTCTCGTCGTTCTCCCACCTGGCGGCGCAGCTCGTCGACGTCGGTGCCGACGGTCTCGTCCTCTTCAACCGCTTCGTGCAGCCCGACATCGACCTCGAGACGTTCGAGGTGCGCGCCCGCGTCCAGCTCTCGACGCCCGACGAGCTCCTGCTGCCGCTGCGCTGGATCGCCCTGCTGCACGGTCGCCTCGACTGCTCGCTGGCCGGCACCTCCGGCGTCCACTCGTCGCTGGACGCGCTGAAGCTGATCGCCGCCGGTGCCGACGTTGCGATGTCCGCCTCGGCGCTGCTCCGCCACGGCCCGGGCCACCTGGCCGAGCTGCTCGGCGGCATGGCGACCTGGCTCGACGAGCACGAGTACGTGTCGGTTGCGCAGCTGCGAGGCAGCATGAGCCAGGCCTCGTGCCCCGACCCTGCCGCCTTCGAGCGCGCCGGCTACATGCAGGCGCTCGTGAGCTACACGCCGCGCCGGGGCTGAACTGTGCAAGCATCAACGGCATGAGACGCTGCTACGCAGACCTGGCCCACGGCCAGGTCCACTACCGTGAGGCCGGCTCCGGGCAGCCGCTCCTCCTGCTGCACCAGACCGCCTCCAGCTCGGCGATGTACGAGCGGCTCGCGCCGCTGCTCGCCGACCGCTTCCGGATCATCGCGCCGGACACGCCCGGCTTCGGCCTCTCCGACCCGCTGCCGAGCCAGCCGTCGATCGGCGACTACGCCCGCGTCATGGCCGAGCTCATCCAGCAGCTCGACCTCGGGCCGCTGCCGGTGGTCGGCTTCCACACCGGCTCGCACATCGCGCTCGAGCTGGCCGCCGCCTCTCCCGCGCTCGTCCAGCGCGTCGCGATGATCGGCGTGCTCGCCGTCAAGGACAAGGCCGAGCGCGACGAGTGGTACGCGCAGATCGTCAAGCCGTGGACGCCGGACTGGGACGGGAAGTTCCTCGAGTCGCACCTCAAGCTGCTCCAGTCCTACACCGATCCGAGCGACCACGAGGGCATGTGGCTCGAGCTCACGCAGCGGCTGCTGGCAGGCCCGAACTACTGGCACGCCTACGCCGCGGTGCTCGACCACGACTCGCTCGCCGCCGCGCGCAGCCTGACGATGCCGTCGCTGTACGTGAACCCCACCGGCGACATGCTGATCCCGCAGACGAAGCTCGTGCACGCCGCGACCCCGGGCGCTGCGTACGCCGAGATCGAGGGCGGAGCCGATGTCGTGATGATGAACCCCGCCGCCGTGGCCGCAGTGGTGCGCGACTTCTGCGCCTAGCCGCTCTCCACATGTTCACCACTGCTTCACCGCGGTCGTACCCCGCCGGAGCAGCCCGGGCGGGACGATGTGCCCCATGGCCAAGGTGCTCATCGTCGAGGACGACCAGCTGATCGCACAGGGGATGGTGCAGCATCTGACCGCGGCCGGCTTCGACGCGCAGTCGGTGGGGAACGGGCTGACCGGGCTCGCCCGTCTGCGCTACGAGCGCCCCGATGTCTGCGTCGTCGACCTGATGCTGCCGGAGCTCGACGGCTGGCGCCTGATCGAGACGGCGCGCGGCGAGGGGATCGGCACGCCGGTCGTCGTCGTCAGCGCGCGCGGCAGCGAGCACGACCGGGTCCACGCGCTCGACCTCGGCGCCGACGACTACCTGGTGAAGCCCTTCTCGATGAAGGAGCTCGTCGCCCGGGTGCGCGCCCTCAGCCGGCGCGGCCTGCGTGTCGCGCAGCACGAGCGCGGCCAGCCGATCCTGATCGAGGAGCTGCTGCTCGACCCGGGCGAGGTGCAGGCCTACGTGGACGGTCGCAGCGCCTCGCTGACGCCCACCGAGTTCCGCCTGCTCTACGCGCTCGCGCTGGAGCGCGGCCATGTGCTGACCCGCGACGAGCTGATGCAGCGCCTCTGGGGCCGCAAGCTGACCTACCGCGACCGGACGGTCGACGTGTGCGTGCGTAAGCTTCGTCAGAAGGTGGACAGGTCAGCCTCGACCCACACGTTCGTGCAGACGCGGTTCGGCGTGGGCTATCGGCTCGAGCCTGTGCCCAAGTGAGCCTGCCGTCCGAGCAGCTGCTCAACCGCGAGCTGTCGTGGTTGGCCTACGACACGCGCGTGCTGGAGCTCGCCGAGGATGCAACCCGGCCGCTGCTCGACCGCGTGCGCACCTGCGTCTTCGTCTCGTCCAATCTCGACGAGTTCTTCATGGTGCGCGTTGCCGGCCTGCTTGACCAGGTCGCCTCGGGCGTGGGGGTGCGCTCGGCCGACGGCCTGACGCCGGCGCGTGCCCTCGAGGCCGTGACGGCGCGCGTGCGTGACCTGGTGGAGCGCCAGTCGGCGCTGTGGGCGGACGGGCTGCTGCCAGTGCTTGCGGCGGAGCGGATCGTCATCGCCTGCGTGGAGGACTGCGACGAGGCCGAGCTGGCCGAGCTGACCGAGCGCTTCGAGCGCGAGATCTTCCCGGTGCTGACGCCGCTCGGGGTCGGGCCGGGGCAGCCATTCCCGTACATCTCGGGGCTCTCGCTGAGCCTCGGCGTGCTGGTCGGCGACCCGGAGACCGGTGAGACGCGCTTCGCCCGCGTGAAGGTGCCGGAGGGCATGGATCGCTTCCAGGCGGTGGGCGAGCGCGGTCTGCTGATCCCGCTCGAGCAGGTGATAGCACACTTTCTGCCGCGTCTCTTCCCCGGAATGGAGGTGAGCGAGAGCAGCGCCTTCCGCGTCACGCGCGACGCCGACTTCGACGTCTCGGACGAGGCCGACGACCTGCTGCAGGCGGTCACGGCGGAGCTGCGCCGGCGGCGCTTCGGCGATGTCGTGCGTCTCGAGATCGAGGACGCCGCGTCCGAGGCATTGCTCGCCATCCTCTTCGACGGGCTGCACATCGAGCCGAGCCAGGTGTTCCGGATCACGGGCCTGCTCGATCTCGCCGACCTCGGTCAGATCGCGAGCCTGGAGCGGCCCGAGCTGAAGGGCGAGCCGTGGATTGGCGCTACACCGCGCCGCTTCGCGGCAGCGCACTCGCCCTCCGCGCTCTTCGCCGAGATCCGCAAGCGCGACATCCTCGTCCACCACCCGTACGACTCGTTCGCTTCGACCTTCGAGCTGTTCGTCCGGGCGGCGGCGCGCGACCCCGACGTGATCGCCATGAAGGCGATGGTCTACCGCACGAGCGGCGACTCGCCCCTGATCCCTGCCCTGATCGAGGCGGCGGAGAACGGCAAGCAGAGCGTCTGCCTGGTGGAGCTGAAGGCGCGCTTCGACGAGCACCGCAACATCGGCTGGGGCCGCTCGCTGGAGCAGGCTGGCGTGCACGTCGTCTACGGCTTCCCGAACATGAAGATCCACGGCAAGACGGTGCTCGTCGTGCGTCGCGAGCCGGACGGCCTGCGCCGCTACCTCCATGTCGGCACCGGCAACTACCACGCAGCCACCGCGCGGGCCTACGAGGACTTCGGCCTCTTCACCGCCGACCCGGAGATCACGGCCGACATCGCCGACCTCTACAACCATCTGACCGGCTTCGGCCGCCCGCAGGCCTTCCGCCAGGCACTCGTCGCGCCGTTCGTCTTGAAGCCACGGCTGATCGAGGAGATCAGGCGCGTTGCTGCCGCCGCCGCTGCGGGCCAGCCGACGCGCATCCGCCTGAAGATCAACAATCTCGTCGACTCGGAGATCGTCGCGGCGCTCTACGCCGCCTCGCGGGCCGGCGTGCCGATCGAGATCGCAACGCGCGGTATCTGCGCCCTCCGGCCTGGCGTCCCCGGGCTCTCCGAGACGATCACGGTGCGCAGCGTGCTCGGCCGCTTCCTCGAGCACAGCCGCGTCCTCGTCTTCGAGGCGGGCGGCGAGACCCTGACGGTGATCGGCAGCGCCGACCTGATGACCCGCAACCTCGACAACCGCATCGAGGTGATGGTTCCGATCCACGACACGCGCGTCGAGCAGGAGCTGCACGGGGCCCTCGATCTCATCTTCGCCGATAACGACACGGCCTGGACGCTCGCGGCCGACGGCAGCTGGACGCGCCTGCGGCCCGCCGACGGCGAGCGCCGGCGGCCGACCCAGCTGGCGCAGATGCGCCGCCGGCGACGTCGCAGCAGCACGCGCACCGAGGCGTGAGTCCCGGGATGCTTCGCTGACCGGGCAGCTCCCCGACGGCCGTCCGGCAGATGCGCGAGAATCAGTGAGCATGCGCATCGCAATCATCGACGTCGGCTCGAATACGGTGCGGCTCCTCATCGCCGACCGTGATGCCACGGGCCTCGTGCCCGTGCGCGAGGAGAAGGCGCAGGTCAGCCTCGGCGCCGAGGTCGCGCGCTTCGGCCGCATCTCGGACGAGAAGCTGCTGGAGACGGGGCGTCACGCGCGCGAGTTCGCTGCGATCGCCCGCTCGCTCGGCTGCGACCGCATCGAGACCATCGTCACTGCGCCCGGCCGCCAGAGCGCCAACGCCGGAGCGCTGCTGCTCGCGCTGGGCAACGCCGTGGGCTTGCGGGCTCGCGTCGTCTCGGCCGAGGAGGAGGGGCGGCTCGCGTACGTCGGCGCCCGGGCCGCGACGCCGCTCCCCGGGGACATCGCCGTCATCGACATCGGCGGCGGCTCGACCGAGCTGATGTCCGGCACCGACCCCGATCGCCCCGACTGGCTCGTGTCGCTCGACATCGGGTCGCAGGTGCTTGCGGCACGCCACTTCGACGAGGACGTGCCGCGGAAGCGCGAGATCGCGGCCTGCCGCGAGGAGATCGCGGCCGCCTTCGCCGGCGTCGTCGCCCCGCCCGTCGAGGCCGCCCTCGCTGCCGGTGGGACGGCGCGCATGCTGCGCCGCGTGATGAACACGCGCAGCCTGGGCGAGCCGGAGCTCGAGGGCGCCGTGCGGCGGCTCTCGAAGCGGACGCCCGCCGAGGCGTC
>CANNRA010000053.1 GCA_947507735.1 Actinomycetota bacterium | reverse complement strand
TGCGGCGCCCCGCCCGGCCGGCGCCTAGGCCTCGAGGGCGAGCAGGTCGTTGATCGTCTCGCGGCGGCGGATCAGCCGGGCCGAGCCGTCACCGACGAGCACCGCGGCGGGCCGCGGCAGCGCGTTGTAGTTCGAGCCCATGGAGAGCGTGTACGCGCCGGTTGCCGGCACCGCCAGCAGGTCGCCGCGGCGGGGGTGGGGGAGGCGCGCCTCCTCGATCAGCACGTCGCCCGACTCGCAGTGCTTGCCGCACACCGCGAAGCTGCCCGGCGCCACGGCCTCGTCGGCACGCTGCGCGAGCAGGGCCTCGTAGACCGCGCCGTAGAGCTGCGGGCGCGGGTTGTCGCTCATGCCGCCGTCGATCGCCACGTAGGTGGTGCCGTCGCCGGTGGCCTTGACCACGCCGACGCGGTACAGCGTGAAGCCGGCCTGCCCGACGATCGAGCGGCCTGGCTCGAGGATCAGCCGCGGCTGGGGGAGGCGGTGCGTCTCCCACTCCTGGCGGAAGCGGCGCACGAGGCCGCCTGCGAAGGCGTCTACGGAGGGGGGCGCGTCGGCGCCGGTGTAGGCGATGCCGAGGCCGCCGCCGAGGTCGATCGTGGTCGGTGTCCAGCCGTTGAGCCGCTCGCGCGCCTCCAGCACCACCTGCAGCAGGCCGACGACGGCCTCCTGGCCGGGCGCCGCGTCGAGCAGCTGCGAGCCGAGGTGCATGTGCAGGCCTGCGGCCTCGATGCCAGCGGCGCGGGCCGCCGCGAGGGTCTCCATCGCCAGCTCCGGCGGCAGGCCGAACTTGGAGCCGTGGTGGCCGGTGGCGATCGCTGCGTGCGTGTCGACATCGACGCCGAGGGTGGTGCGCACGAGGATCGAGCGGATGCCCGCCTGCGCGCAGAGCTCGACCTCGTCGGGCGCGTCAACCACGACCTGGGCCACGCCGGCGGCCGCGCACGCGCGCAGCTCCTCCAGCGACTTGTTGTTGCCGTGCACGACGATCCTGTTGCCGGGAATGCCGGCGCGCAGCGCGTACTCCAGCTCGCCGCGGCTCGAGATGTCGGCGCCGAGGCCCTCCTCGGCGAGCAGCTTCAGCACGGCGACGTTGGGGAACGCCTTCGTTCCGTACGCGACCAGGGCGTCGGGCGCAGCGGCGCGGTAGGCGCGGGCGCGCGCCCGCAGCGTCTGCTCGCAGTAGACGACGAGCGGCGTGCCGAACCGCTCGGCCAGCGCCGAGGTGCGCACACCGCCGACAACCAGCTCGCCGTCGGCGACCGCTGCGGAGTCGGGGAAGAGTGGGAGCGTGCTCACGCGGTGAAGGGTACGCGGCGGGGGACGGGTTGGGCGGAGCGAGGGTGGTGGGAATGTCCGCTCGGCGACCCCTTCTCGGGGACCGGTCGGCGCATGTCCCTGCCAAGGCGCCTTGGACCGGACATTCCCACCACCCAGCGCGACAGGAGCGCGCCCTAGGAGGTCAGCCGCGCGCGGGCGACGGCGATCGCGGCAGCAGCGCCACCGGGCCCGGGAGCGGGGCGTGCGCGGCCCACCGGCGCCACGTACGAGCCGTCGCGTACCGCGGAAGCCACGATCTCGTGCGCCTGGCGGAACGGCGTGCCAGCCTCGACCAGCGCCTCGGCGGCGTCGGTGGCGAGCAGCAGCGGGTCGGCGGCTGCGGCGGCCATGCGGTCGCGCTGCAGCTCCATGCCGTGGATCATCACGGCGAGCGCCGCAACGGTGCCGCGCAGGTCCTTGCGTGCCGCGAAGACGCCGGGCTTGTCGTCCTGCAGGTCGCGGTTGTAGGTGAGCGGCAGGCCCTTGACCAGGGCGAGCAGGCCGACCAGCCGGCCGAGCGCCGTGCCGGCCTTGCCACGTGCCAGCTCGGCGACATCAGGGTTGAGCTTCTGCGGCATCATCGACGAGCCGGTGGCCGAGGTGTGGCCGAGCTTGATGAAGGCGAACTCGCTCGTCGCCCAGAGGATCAGCTCCTCGCCGATGCGCGAGAGGTGTCCGTGGCAGGCGGCGCACGCGTAGAGGTAGTCGACGGCGAAGTCGCGGTCGGCGACGGCGTCCAGCGAGTTGCGCATCGACTCGACGCCCTCGGCGGGCGGCAGGCCGAGCGTCGAGCCGGCGAGGGCGCCCGCGCCGAGCGGCGTCACGGCAGCCTGGCCCTGGGCGAAGGCGAAGCGCTGGAGGTCGCGCTCCAGCATCTCGACCCAGGCGTGCAGGTGGTGGCCGACCGTCACCGGCTGGGCGCGCTGCAGGTGCGTGTAGCCAGGCATCGGCGTCGCGGCCTCGGGCTCGGCGCGGTCGAGGATGACGAGCGCCAGCTCGCGCACGGCCTCCTGCGCCGCGCGACAGGCATCGACGACGTACAGGCGGAAGGCGGTCGCGACCTGGTCGTTGCGCGAGCGGCCCGCGTGGATCTTCTTGCCGACGTCGCCGAGGATGCGCTCGATCGCCGAGTGGCAGTCCTCGTCGTCCTCGGTGATGTCGGCGATGGTGATAGCACTCAGGCCGGCCTCGGCCGTGGCGACCTCGTCGGCCGTGAGGATGCCCGCCGCACCGAGGCGCCGCGCGTGCAGCCGCGTCCCCTCGATGTCGTACGGCAGCAGCTCCGTGTCGTCGGCGCGCAGGAAGTCCCAGACCTCCTGCGCCAGCTTGCCCTCGACGCGACCCGACCAGAGCGTCACGCTGCACCGCCCGTCGTGCCGCCGCCGATGGCGCCCGTGCCGCCGCCGAGCTCGCCCGCGGCGCCGCTCGTCAGGCCGAGCCGGCGCAGCTGATCGAGCTTCTCGCGCGAGTCCTGGATGTCGTTGATCTGCACCGCCAGCTGGCCGATGCGGTCGCCCGCCGAGAAGGCGGTGGAGGAGCGCTCCATCGAGAGCCGCTCGGGGCGGTAGGTGAACGCGTCGCCCTGCGTGTCGAGGATCGTGTAGTCATCGCCGCGGCGCAGCTCGATCGTCACCTCGCCGTTCACGACCGACGCGATCCAGCGCTGCATCGAGTCGCGCAGCATCAGCGCCTGCGAGTCGAACCAGCGGCCCTCGTACAGCAGGCGGCCGAGCTTGCGGCCCTGCTCGTGGTACTGCTCCAGCGTCGCCTCGTTGTGCAGCGCGCTCAGCAGCCGCTCGTAGGCGATGTGCAGCAGCGCCATGCCGGGTGCCTCGTAGATGCCGCGGCTCTTCGCCTCGATGATGCGGTTCTCGATCTGGTCGCTCATGCCGAGGCCGTGGCGCCCGCCGATCGTGTTCGCGCTCTGGATGACCTCGACGAGCGAGGCGATCTCCTTGCCGTTGATCGCCACCGGCACGCCGTTGGCGAAGCGCACCGACACGACCTCGGGTGCTATCACCACGGACTGGTCGTAGTGCGCGACGCCCATGATCGGCTTGACGATCTTCATCGACGTGGCGAGCAGCTCCAGATCCTTCGCCTCGTGCGTCGAGCCCAGCATGTTGGAGTCGGTCGAGTAGGCCTTCTCGGCGGAGCCGCCGTGCGGCAGGCCGCGCTCCTCGAGGTACGACGACATCTCGGCGCGTCCGCCGAGCTCGGTGACGAACAGCTCGTCCAGCCACGGCTTGTAGATGCGCAGGTTCTCGTTCGCGAGCAGCCCGTAGCGATAGAAGCGCTCGATGTCGTTGCCCTTGTAGGTCGAGCCGTCGCCCCAGATGTCGACGCCGTGGCGCCCCATCTCCTGCACCAGCATCGTGCCGGTGACCGCGCGGCCGAGCGGGGTCGTGTTGAAGTAGGTGCGACCCGCCGTGGTGATGTGGAAGGCGCCGCACTGCAGCGCGGCGATGCCCTCGCGCGCGAGCGCCTCCTTGCAGTCGACCATGACCGCGTCCTCGGCGCCGTACTGCAGCGCCTTGGCCGGGATGCCGGCGATGTCTGGCTCGTCGGGCTGGCCGAGGTCGGCCGTGAAGGCGTAGGGCGTGGCGCCCTTCTCGCGCATCCAGGCGAGAGCGCAGCACGTGTCGAGCCCGCCGGAGAAGGCGATGCCGACCTTCTCGCCCACGGGGAGGGAGCTGAGGATGATGCTGCTCATTCGGAATCTCCTTCGAGGTGCTGCGTGAAGTCCTGGCTGAGTGCGGCGCCGGTGTGCCCCTCGCGGGCGGCGACGAAGATCGTGTTGTCGCCGGCGATGGTGCCTGCAACGTCGGGATGGCGCGTCTCGTCGATCGCCTGGGCGAGCGCGGAGGCGTAGCCCGACGGCGTCGTGATCACGAGCAGGTTCCCGCTGGGCGTCAGCTGGAGGGCCCAGCGGCGCAGCGCGGCAGCGAGGTCGTCGCGCCGGGCGATGTCGTTGTCGGTGGGCTGCGCGTAGACGAGCCGCCCCTCCGTGTTGCGCACCTTGACCAGGCCGAGCTGCGCGATGTCACGGCTGACCGTGGTCTGGACGGCGTCGTAGCCCTCCGTGCGCAGCGAGTCGGCGACCTCGTCCTGGGTGGAGAGGCCGCGCTCGCGCACGAGCCGGAGGATCGCCCCCTGGCGCTCGAGCTTGGAGAGCCGGAAGCCGCCGACAGCCATGGCTAGGCGACTGCCTCGCCGAGGAGACGGATGGCCTCGTCGACCTCGTCGGCCGAGATCGTGAGCGGCGGCGTCAGGCGCAGCGAGCCGCTGCCGGCGGTGCCGAGCAGCAGCCCCTTCGCCATCGCTGCCACGACCACGTTGCCGGCCGGCTGCTCCACGTCGCAGGCGAGCATCAGGCCGCGGCCGCGCACGTTGCTGATGCCGGGAATGGCACGCAGGCCTGAGGTGAACCGATGGCCCATGGCACGCACGTGGGCGAGCAGGGCGTCGTCGATCGCGTCCACGACGGCGCAGGCCGCTGCCGCTGCCACCGGGTTGCCGCCGAAGGTCGAGGCGTGGTCGCCGGGCTCGAAGCCGCGCGCGGCCTCGTTCGCGACGAGCAGGCAGCCGATCGGCAGGCCGTTGGCGAGACCCTTGGCGAGCCAGAGGGCGTCAGGCTTGACGCCGTGATGCTCCCAGGCGAAGAAGGTGCCGGTGCGCCCGACGCCGGTCTGCACCTCGTCGAACAGCAGGAGCGCGCCGCGGGCGGTCGCCAGCTCGCGTGCCGCCTCGATGAACTGCTGCTCCACCGGGTTGACGCCGCCCTCGCCCTGGATTGGCTCGAGGATGATCGCGCCGGTGTCAGGGCCGACCGCCTGGGCGAGCGCATCGGTGTCGTTCAACTCGACGAAGCTTGCGCCCGGCAGGCCCGGCTCGAACGCGGCCCGCTTCGCCGGCTGGCCGGTGACGCTGAGCGCGCCGAAGGTGCGTCCGTGGAAGGAGCTCTCGATCGCGACGAAGCCGGGCTTGCCGGTCGCCTTGCGCGCGTACTTCAGCGCGGCCTCGGTGCCCTCGGCGCCGGAGTTGCAGTAGAAGACCTGCGCGCCTGCGCCACCGAAGCGGTCGCTCAGCTTCTGGGCGAGCTGCAGCATCGGCTCGGTCCAGTAGAGGTTGGAGACGTGCCAGAGCTTCGCGAGCTGCGCCTCGGCGGCGGCCTTCACCACGGGGTTGCAGTGACCGAGCGCTATCACCGCGATGCCGGCGATGCAGTCGAGATAGCACGTGCCCGCGTCGTCCCACACGCGCGAGCCCTCGCCGCGCACCAGCGTCAGGTCGTAGCGCCCGTAGGTGGGGAGGATGGAAGAGCGCAGATCAGTGGTCGTCACGGGTGAACCTCCGTCTCGCCGATCGCGGCACGGACGCCGCCCTTCGCCGCCAGGATGGCGGCCTCCAGCTTGGGCACGATGCCGCCGTCGAAGACGCCGTCGGCCAGCAGCCGTTCGGCCTCGCCCACGGCGATGGCGCCGAGCACCGCGCCGTCCAGGTACACGCCCGGCACATCGGTGATGAAGTCGATCCGATCGGCCTCGATGCCCACGGCCAGCGCCGCTGCGGCCTCGTCGGCGTTCACGTTGAGCGGCCCGCGCGCGAGCGGTGACACGACAGGGATGCGGCCCGCGGCCAGAGCCTCGAGCACCGCGGTGGGCCGCGACGGCACGGGGTCGCCGACCAGCCCGAGGTCGGCCGTCGAGACGGTCGCCGCCAACCCGATCTCGTCACCCATCAGGCCAACGGCGCGGCTGCCGATCCCGGCGACCAGCGCCTCGTTGATCTCCTGCAGCGACG
This sequence comes from Actinomycetota bacterium, assembly GCA_947507735.1. GTDB lineage: Bacteria > Actinomycetota > Thermoleophilia > Gaiellales > Gaiellaceae > CANFDS01. The sequence continues at coordinate 6,283 of CANNRA010000053.1, read as the reverse complement.
CGCGCACCACGGCCAGGCCTTCCGGCGAGGTGTAGCGGCGGCCGCGCACGAAGCGCACCTCGAGGCCGCGCTTCTCCATCTCGGCCGAGATCTGCGGCCCGGCGCCGTGCACCACGCACACCTCGTGGCCCGCGTCGGCAAGCGCCAGCACGCGGTCGGTCGAGCCTTCCGCGATCCGGCCGCCGAGCTTCACGACGATGCGGGCCACGCGATCACGACCGGTAGTCCGCGTTGATGCGGACGTACTCGTAGGAGAAGTCGGTGGTGAGGTACATGAAGTGGCCGTCGCCGAGGTCGAGGTCGAGCTCGATCAGCAGCGTCTTGCCGCTGACGTCGGGCTCGACACCGGTCGGTGCGCCCTTGTCCAGCACGACGATGCCGTTGTACTTGAGGCAGACGCGCTCGGGATCGAGGTGCGCGTAGCCGCCGCCGTACGGCGCCGAGCCGGCCGACGAGAGCACGCGGCCCCAGTTGGCGTCGTGGCCGAACAGCGCGGTCTTGACGAGCGGCGAGGTGGCGATGCGCTGGGCGATCGCGCGCGCCTCGTCGTCGTTGGCGGCGCCGCTGACCCGAACCTCGGCGACCACCGTGGCGCCCTCGCCGTCGGCGACGACCTGCCGGGAGAGGTCGGCGCAGACGGAGCGCAGGCACTCGCGGAAGGCGGCGTCGGTCTCGGCGGTGCGCTCGACGCCGGAGGCGCCGTTCGCCAGCAGCACGATCGTGTCGTTGGTCGAGCAGTCGCCGTCCACCGTGATCGCGTTGAAGCTCTCGTGCACCGCGGGCTGCAGGAACGCGAACGCCTCTGCGCCGGAGGCGAGCGGGTAGTCGGTGGTGACGATGGCGAGCATCGTCGCCATGTTGGGATGGATCATTCCGGAGCCCTTGGCCGTGCCGCCCACCGTGAAGCCGGGGCCCTCGGCGACCGACTGCTTGGAGCGCAGGTCGGTGGTCATGATCGCCTCGGCGGCGAGCCGGCCGGCGTCGGCGCCCAGGGCGAGGCCGTCGGCGCAGGGGCGCAGCGCGGGCAGGATGCGGCCCATCGGCAGCGGCTGCCCGATGACGCCGGTCGAGAGCGTCAGCACCTGCTCGGACCTGAGGCCCAGCAGGCGCGCCGTCTCGGCCTGGATCGCCCGGGCGTCGATGTCGCCGCGCAGGCCGGTGCAGGCGTTCGCGTTGCCGGAGTTCGCCACGACGGCCATCGGCTCGGCCAGGGTGAGCGACTCCTTGCAGAGCTTCACCGGGGCGGCCTGGACGCGGTTGATCGTGAACATGCCGGCGCCGACCGCGGGCACCGTCGAGCGCACGATGGCGAGGTCGAGCTTCTGGCGACGGATGCCCGCGTGGACTCCGTTGGCGATGAACCCCTTTGGGGCGGTAACGCTCACAGGCACCTCCTCGCGGACACACAGGACACTGCAGTCAAACCCTTGGTCATCAGACCGTCACTCCCGACAGGCGTAGGCCGAGCGTCTGCTCGAGGCCAAGCGCCAGGTTGGCGTTCTGCACGGCGTTGCCCGCCGCGCCCTTGCCGAGGTTGTCGATCGCGCAGCACACGATGGCGCGGCCGGTGGCGCGATCCTCGAACACGGCGATCTCGGCCATGTCGGTGTGCTGGACGCGTGCCAGCTCGGGGTTGACGCCCGCGGGGAGCACGCGCACGGCAGGCGCGCCCGCGTAGGCCGCTTCGATCGCCTCGCGGACGCCGCCGTTCGGGGCGTGCGCGTAGACGGTGGCGAGCAGCCCGCGCCGGATCGGCAGCAGGTGCGGGACGAAGCAGACGGGGAAGCCGACCAGCGCGCCGATCTCGGGCGCGTGCTGGTGCGAGCCGACCTTGTAGGCCGAGAAGTTGTCGAGCACGAAGCCCGCGTGCGAGGAGGCCTTGAGGCTCTTGCCCGCGCCGGTCATGCCGCTCTTGGCGTCGATCACGACCGAGCCGGGCACGACGAGCTCCTTGATCGGCGCCAGCGCGTAGAGCGAGGCGACGGCGTAGCAGCCGGGATTCGCGACGAGCCGGCCGGTGGGCGGCTGCAGCTCCGGCACCGCGTAGGCCCAGTCGGCGAGCCGCCCCGGGTGGGGGTGCTTCCAGCCGTACCACTGCTCGTAGAGCGCGGCGTCCTTGAGCCGGTGGCCGCCCGAGAGGTCGACGACGACCGCAGTGGAGGGGATGTCCACCGCCACCGACTCGTCGTGGCCGAGGCAGAGGAAGATCAGCTCGGCGCCCGAGGCGAGCGCCTCGTCGTTGCGGACGAAGGCGGGGAGGTCGCGGCCCTGCAGGCGCGGGTCGAGCGCCCACGGGGGCTTGCCGGCCTGCGAGTTCGAGCCGAGCGCGACCGCCTGCAGCCCCGGGTGCAGCAGCACCCGGTCGAGCGTCTCCTGGCCGGCGTAACCGGCACAACCGATGATGGCGACGGTGATCATTCCTACTTGCGTATTATGCAGACGGCTGCTTATCATGCAAATAGTTATGCGGAACGCCCACCTTGTCCTCGAAGACGGCGCGGTCTTCACCGCCGTTGCCGTCGGTGCCCCCGGCATCGCTGCCGGCGAGGCCTGCTTCACCACCTCCATGGCCGGCTACGAGGAGTCTGTCACCGATCCCTCGTACATCGCGCAGGTGCTCGTCTTCAGCTACCCGCTGATCGGCAACTACGCGATCGACGAGAGCCGCCTCGAGGCCGACACCGTCCAGTGCGAGGCCGTCGTCATGCGCCGCGCGCGGCCGCACTTCGGCAAGTGGCTCGCCGAGCACGGCGTCGTCGCGATCGAGGAGGTCGACACGCGCCGCCTCGTCCGCCACATCCGCGACGCCGGCGCACCGCTGCGCTGCGCCCTCGGCGAGGCCGACGTCGACACGCTGCTCGCGCGCGCCCTGGCCGAGCCGCCGATCGACGGCCGCCCGCTCGCCCGCCACATCGGCGTCGACGAGCCCGTGTTCATGGGCTCCGGCCCGCGCGTCGCCCTGATCGACCTCGGCTGCAAGCGGTCGATCCCGAAGCGCCTGGCCATGGCCGGCGTCGAGGTCGTCGTCGTGCCGGGCGACTGGAGCGCCGACGCGATCATGGAGCTGAAGCCGTCCGCCGTGCTCGTCGGCAACGGCCCCGGCGACCCGGCCGCCCTCACCGGCGCCATCGCCACCACGCGCGAGCTGCTCGGACGCACGCCCGTCTTCGGCATCTGCCTCGGCCACCAGCTGCTCGGCCTGGCGCTCGGCCTCGAGACGTACAAGCTGCCGTTCGGCCATCGCGGCGCCAACCATCCGGTCAAGGACATCGACCGTGGCCGCGTGCTCGTGACCGTGCAGAACCACGGCTACGCCGTCCGCGCCGAGGGCACCGACGTCCGCGTCACGCACGTCTCGCTCAACGACGGCACCGTCGAAGGCATCGCCGGCGACGGCTTCGCCAGCGTCCAGTTCCATCCCGAGGCGGCCCCCGGCCCCCTCGACGCCCTGCCCTTCTTCGACACGATCGCCGAGAGATGCCGAAGCGCGAAGATCTGAAATCCATCCTGATCATCGGCTCCGGGCCGATCCGCATCGGGCAGGCCTGCGAGTTCGACTACTCGGGGGCCCAGGCGTGCCGCGTGCTGCGCCGCGAGGGCTACCGCGTGATCCTCGTCAACTCGAACCCGGCGACGATCATGACCGACCCCGAGTGGGCGGATGCGACCTACCTGGAGCCGCTCGACGTCGAGACCCTGGCCGAGATCATCGCCAAGGAACGGCCCGACGCGGTGCTGCCGACGCTCGGTGGCCAGACCGCGCTGAACCTCGCCATGGAGCTGCATGCGTCCGGCGACCTCGATCGGCTCGGCACCGAGCTGATCGGCGCCAACGTCGAGGCGATCCGCAAGGCCGAGGATCGCGAGCTGTTCCGCGACATCGTCATCGCCGCTGGCCTGCACGTGCCGACCTCGGCGATCGTCGACTCGCTGCACGGCATCCCGGACGACTTCCCGATCCCCGCCATCGTGCGCCCCGCCTTCACGCTCGGCGGCTTCGGCGGCGGCATCGCGTACACGCGCGCCGAGCTCGAGACGATCGTGGCCCACGGCCTCGAGGCGAGCCCGGTCAAGCAGGTGCTCGTCGAGCGCTTCCTCGGCGGCTGGCAGGAGCACGAGCTCGAGGTGATGAGCGACTGCGCTGGCAACTGCGTGATCGTCTGCTCGATCGAGAACCTCGACCCGATGGGCGTGCACACCGGCGACTCGTGGACGGTGGCGCCGCAGCAGTCCCTCCCCGACTACGAGTACCAGCGCCTGCGCGAGGCCGCGTTCACCACGGCGCGCGCCGTCGGCGTCGTCACCGGCGGAGCGAACGTCCAGTTCGGCTACGACCCGGCGACCCGCGACATCGTCGTGATCGAGATGAACCCGCGCGTGTCGCGCTCCTCGGCGCTCGCGTCGAAGGCCACGGGCTTCCCGATCGCCAAGCTGGCAGCGCTGCTCGCCGTCGGCTACACGCTGGAGGAGCTGCCGAACGACATCACCGGCAAGACGACAGCTGCCTTCGAGCCGGCGCTCGACTACGTCGCCGTCAAGGCGCCGCGCTTCGACTTCGCCAAGTTCCCCAAGACGACGCCGCGCCTCGGCTCCGAGATGCGCGCCGTCGGCGAGAGCCTCGGCCTCGGTCGCACCTTCCCCGAGGCGTTCCTCAAGGCGCTCGAAGGCCGCGAGTCGGTGCCCGCAACCTGGGATCTGGAGCGCCGCGGCGAGCCGATCCCGGAGCGCTGGGACTACCTGCTCGAGGCCGCCCGCCAGGGGCTCGATCTGCCCGGCATCCACGAGTACTTCGCGGACGAGCTGAAGTCGATCGCCGCCGCCGAGCACGAGCTGGCCCTGAGCGGCGACATCCCTGCTGCCAAGCGCTTCGGCCTGCCCGACCGGCGCGTCGCCGAGGTGCTGCACATCACCACCGATGAGGTGCGCGCCCGGCGGCCGATCCCCGGCCGGCTCGCCGTCGACTCCTGCGCCGCCGAGTTCGAGGCCAAGACGCCGTACTTCTACCTCTCCTACGAGGCCGAGGACGACTTCGAGGGCGCCGCCAAGGAGCGCATCCTCGTGCTCGGCTCCGGCCCCAACCGCATCGGGCAGGGCATCGAGTTCGACTACTGCTGCGTCCACGCCGTGCAGGCGTTCCGCGAGCTCGGCTACGAGGCGATCATGCTCAACTCGAACCCCGAGACCGTCTCGACCGACTACGACACGAGCGACCGGCTCTACCTCGAGCCCGTCACGCTCGAGCGCGTGCTCGATGTCTGCGCGATCGAGCAGCCGAAGGGCGTCGTCGTGCAGCTGGGCGGGCAGACGCCGCTCGCGCTCGCCCACGGCCTGGCCGAGCGCGGCATCCCGCTGCTGGGCAATCCGCTCGGCGCGATCGACCTGGCCGAGGATCGTGGCAAGTTCGGCACCCTCGTCGAGCAGCTCGGCCTGAAGGTTCCCGCGTGGGGCATCGCCGACGGCTTCGACGAGGCCAAGGCGATCGCCGACCGCATCGGCTACCCGGTGCTCGTGCGTCCCTCCTTCGTGATCGGCGGCCGCGGCATGCGGATCTGCCAGAACGAGGCGGAGCTCGCCGTCGCGATGCCCGGCACCGGCGCCACCTGCCTCATCGACCAGTTCCTGCAGAACGCGATCGAGCTGGACGTCGACATCCTCTGCGACGGCGAGAACGCCTGGGTTGCCGGCATCCTCGAGCATGTCGAGCCGGCCGGCGTCCACTCGGGCGACAGCGCCTGCGTCATTCCCGGCCCGTCGATCACCGAGGCGGTGGAGCTCAGGGTGCGCGAGATGGCGACCGCCCTGACGCGCGGCCTCGACGCACGTGGCCTGTTCAACCTGCAGCTGGCGCTCAAGGACGGCGAGCTCTGGGTGATCGAGGCCAACCCGCGCGCCTCCCGCACCGTGCCCTTTATCGCCAAGGCGACCGGCATCCCGATCATCGATCTCGCCTGCCGCCTGATGCTGGGCGAGAAGCTCGAGGCGCTCGACCTGCCCGAGCGGGCCAAGCCGACGCGCGCGTGGGCGAAGGAGGCCGTCTTCCCGGCGGAGCGCTTCCCCGAGGCCGCCGACCGCAGCCCCGAGATGAAGTCCACCGGCGAGGTGATGGCCGGCGGCGACACCGTCGTCGAGGCCTACGCCCGTGCGCTGCGCGCGGCCGGCCGCTCCAGGCACGGCGGCAAGCTCGGCCCGACGCTGCAGGAGATCGCAGCCGCCCAGCACTGACGGGAGGGCGCCGCCTGGCGCCGCGCCCGTAGCTCCGTTACGGCCGCGCCGCGCAGGCGGC
>CANNRA010000052.1 GCA_947507735.1 Actinomycetota bacterium | reverse complement strand
CCTCGAAGCCGTAGAAGCGCCCGGCATGGCTGGCCGGCTGCTGCGCCCCCCACAGCGCGCGCAGCGCGGCGATGCCCTCGTCGGCGCGTGCTCCCCGCTCGCCGATCGGCACACCGGCCGCCTCGAAGTCCTTCGGCCCCTCGCCGCCCACGCCGACGCCGAGCAGCAGGCGGCCGCCGCTGACGAAGTCGATCGAGCCGTACGTCTTGGCGACCCAGGAGGGATGGCGCAGCGGCAGCAGCACGAGCCCGGCGCCCAGCTGCACGCGGCTGGTGCGTGCCGCGAAGATCGAGAGCGCCACCGAGAGATCGAGGATCGGGTTGTGGAACGAGAGGTGCTCGCCGCCCCAGATCGAGTCCCAGCCGAGGCCCTCGGCCAGGTCGGCCGCAGCGCCGAAGAGGCCCGGGTCGGGCAGCCCCTCGGTGTGCTGGCCGCTCCCCTGGATCCCGAAGAGGACACGGCCACCGGTCACTTCGCGAGTCCGCCCTGCTGATCGCGCGCCTTCGAGGCCTGCTTCCAGGCCCGGTCGTAGTACGGGCGCAGGAAGTCGAGGTGGGCGCGCATCTCGCCCTCGGCCTCGTCGGGGCGGCCGCCCGCGATGGCGGCGGTGATCCCGCGGTGCTGCTCGTGGATGCCGCTATGGAAGCTGCGGCCGAGGCTGGAGCGCACCAGGTGGGTCTGCAGCACCGTGAACAGCGGCTGGGCTGCGATCACGATCAGCTGGTTGCCGCAGGCGCCGATCAGCGTCGAGTGGAAGTCCTTGTTGACGGCGAACTGCTCGCTGGCGGTCAGCTGCAGCACCTCGTCCTCGATCGCCGCGTCGAGCGCGACGAGATCGCTGTCACGACGCCGGACGGCCGCCAGGCGCGCCGCCGGCACCTCGAGCAGGTCGCGCGCCTCGAGCAGCTCCTCCAGCGAGAGGTCGCGCGACTCGGTCATCAGGTTGATGCTGGAGCGCAGGAACTCCGAGATGTGGTCGACGGTCGGCCGCGTGACGTACGAGCCGCCGCCCGCGCCCTTCGCCGTGGTGATCAGGTTCTGGGCCGCCAGCACGCGCAACGCCTCGCGCACGGTGGCCCGGCTGACGCCGAAGTCGCGCGCCAGAGCGTTCTCGTTGGGCAGCCGCTCGCCGCGCGGCAGCTCGCCCGCGACGATCAGCTCGCGCAGCTGGTCGGCGACCTGCTCGTACGCACGCCGCACCCGGCGCACCGGCATCCCGGCCGGGCGGTCGATGACGCGGAGGAGACGGGGCTCCGCGTCTATGCGGAGCCCCTCCCCATCAACGCCGAGCGCACTGACTGCACACGGCGTCCCATGCTTCCTAGATCCGGCCGAACTGCTTGTCGGCAGCGAGCGAGACCGGATTGATCGTCCGGACGTGCGGCTTCGCGCGGTAGTAGTCGGTGAGGCTGGAGAAGCCCTCGCCGCGCTCACGGGCCGCCTTGATCTCGGCCCGTGCGACCTCGGTGGCAGCGTGGTCGATCTCGAGCGACACCTCATCCTTGAAGATCACGCCGTACGCCTCGCGGGCCAGCGTGATCGTGGTGAAGTCGTCGAGGATGTCCTCGCGCACCATGTTCACGTCACGCTCGAGCGGGTCGCCGTAGCCGGCAGCGTTCGGCTCGACCAGCTCGACGAAGTCGCCGGCCGCGAACGGGATGCCGGTCACCTTCGCCTCGAGCCACTCCTCGCTGGCGGTGTCGGCGTTCTTGCGGCACGACGCCACGAGACCGTCCCAGCCGCCGAAGATGCCGCGCGGCGGGTCGAACTGGCGATCGCCCTCGCAGCTGTACGTGCCGTCCACCATGAAGCGGTTGCGCCGGATCGTGCCGATGCCGCCGCGCCACTTGCCCGGGGCGGCCGATTCGGGCCGCAGCTCGTACTGCTCGGTGCGCATCGGGAAGCGCATGTCGAGCTCCTCGATCGGGTTGTTGCGCGTGTTCGCCATCAGGTTGTCGACCGAGTCCATGGCGTCCTTGCCGTAGCGGCCGCCGTAGGAGCCCTCGTTCACCTCGAGGTACAGCCAGTACTCGCCCTGCTTCTGGTCGAAGCCCGAGTAGGCGCAGAAGTGGATGCTCGCCGAGTTGCCGGCGGTGACCTTGGTCGGCATCGCGTCGGCGAGGGCCAGGATCACGTTGTCGACGACCCGCTGGCACTGCGTGAAGCGCGAGAAGCAGGCACGCGGGAACTGCGGGTTGAAGATCGAGCCCTTCGGCGCGACCACCTTCACGCAGCGGAAGATGCCGTCGTTCTGCGGCACCTCCTCGGGGAACGTCACCTCGTCCAGGAAGATGGTGCGCACCGCGTAGTACGCGGCCACCATCAGCGAGCCCTCGAACGGGACGTTGAAGCCCGTCGGCACCTCGGCGTTCGAGCCCGTGAGGTCGATCGTGATCGAGTCGCCCTCGACGATCACCTTGGTCTCGACGCGGAGCCGCACGCCGCGGTTCTTCGCATCGTCGTCGAGCCAGCCGGTCGGCGCGGTGTACACGCCGTCGGGGAGCTTGGAGATCTCCGCGCGCAGCATCCGCTCGGAGTAGTCCATCAGGTCGTACGCGCAGCTCATCACGACGTCGGGGCCGTAGCGCTCGACCAGCTTGAGGAAGCGGTCGCGACCGAGCTCGCAGGCGGCACGCATGGCGTTCATGTCGCCGCGGTTCATCGTCTCGGTGCGGACGTTGTCGAACAGCATGTTGTCGAGATCCTCGTTCAACACGCCGCCCTGGTACCAGCGCAGGGCCGTCCACATCTTGCCCTCGGCGTAGACATCGAACGCGTCGGCGTTGACACCCGGGAACGAGCCACCGATGTCCAGCAGGTGGGCCGTCACGGCGGAGAAGCCGAGCAGCTCCCCCTCCCAGAAGATCGGCACGGCCACTGCCGCGTCCGGGCTGTGCGACGCGCCCAGGTACGGGTGGTTGTGGACGATGACATCGCCCTCCACGATCTTGCCGTCGAGGCGCGTCAGGAAGCCACGGATGTACCAGGGGAGCGAGCCGATGTGCATCGGCGTCGACTCGGACTCGCACAGCTCGCGGCCGACGTGGTCGAAGATCCCGGCACCGAGATCCTCGGACTCGCGGATGATCGAGCTGTACGACATGCGGAACAGCACGGACGCCATCTCGCGGGCGACCGCCTTGAAGGCGCCGTTGAGGACGCGCGTGGTGATCGGATCAACCGGAACGCGCTTGCGATCGGGCAGCCCCGGGGAGCGACCGACTTCGTACTCGGCAATCGACATGGTCTGCCTCCTTCCGTCAGTGGGCGGCCGCGGGAGCGGCGCCGGTCTCGATGATCAGGTTCCCGAAGCGGTCGACCAGGGCGGAGAGGCCCGGGAGGATGACCGTCGTCGAGTCGTACTGGTTGACGATCGCCGGGCCAACGATCTTGTTGCCGGCCTTCAGCTTCTCGCGGTCGTAGTAGGCGGTCGGGAGCTGCTGGAGCGTGCCGTCCACCTTGAACCACGCCTCGCCGGTGCGGCGCTTCGCGTGGTCGCTCGACTCGCCACCGAACTCAACCTCCGCCGTCGCGAGCGCCGGCATGAGGCCGATCGCGCGGATGCGGATGTTCGGGATCTCGATGTCGAAGCTCTCGTCGTGCTGGTGGTACTCGCGCTGGTGCGCCTCGTTGAAGGCCTTGTGCGCCTTGCGACCCCACTCGGCGTCGATGACGCCGGGCTCGAGGTCGATGCGCAGCTCGTAGCCCTGGCCCACGTAGCGAGCCTCGCCGATGCGCTGGATGACGATGCGGTCGGCCGGGACACCGTCGGCCTCGAGCTGGGCACGGGCCTCGTTCTCGAGCTTCTGGAACGTCTCGAACAGCATGGTGCTGTCGAGCCGCGAGAGGCGCTGGTAGACGGTCGAGACGTACTCGTACACCGAGTCGGTGGCGAGCAGGCCCATGGCCGCCGTGACGCCGGGATGCGGCGGCACGAGCACCCACGGGGTGCCGACCTCGAGAGCGACGAGCGCGCTGAACAGCGGGCCAGCGCCACCCTCGGCGACGAGGGCGAACTCGCGCGGGTCGAAGCCCTTGCGCACCGAGTTCTCCTCGATCGCCTGGGTCATCGAGTGCGTGAGGATCTGGATGGCGCCGTACGACGCCTCCTCGACCGACATGCCGAGCGCCTTGGCCGGGCCGTCCACGAAGGCACGGCGCGCTGCGTCGGCGTCGAGCTTCATGCCGCCGCCGAGCACGCCCTCGGAGGAGAGCCAGCCGAGGTTGACCATGGCGTCGGTGGAGGTCGCCTCGGTGCCGCCGCGGCCGTAGGCCGCCGGGCCCGGGACGGCGCCTGCCGAGCGCGGTCCGACGCGGAACATGCCGCCGCCGTCGACGTAGGCGATGGAGCCGCCGCCCGCGCCGATCGTGTCGACGTCCACCATCGGGATCATCGCGCTGTAGGGGCCGACCTTGGTGTCGAGCAGGTGCTTCATGCGCAGGCGGCCGTCCTGCGCGAGGCCGACGTCGGCCGAGGTGCCACCGACGTCGAGCGTGATCACGTTGTTGAAGCCGGCCTGCTTGCCGGCCCAGATGCCGCCGACGACGCCGGCCACGGGGCCGGACATCAGCAGGTTGACGGGGCGCTCGATTGCGCCCTCCGCCGTCGCCACGCCGGCCGACGACGTCATCAGGTGCACGCCGGTGCGGACGCCGAGCGCGCGCAGCGAGTCCTCGAGGCGCCGGATGTAGCGCGACACCTTGGGACCGACGAACGCGTTGAGGCCGACCGTCGAGAAGCGCTCGTACTCGCGGTACTGCGGGATGACCTCCGAGGAGACCGAGATGAACGCCTCGGGGAACTCCTCGCGGACGATCTCGGCGACCTTCGCCTCATGCGCGTTGTTGATGAACGAGAAGAGGAAGCAGATCGCGACCGCCTCGACGCCCTCGGCCTTCAGCTTGCGCACCTGCTCGCGGGCCTTCGCCTCGTCGAGCGGCACGAGCACCTTGCCGTCGCCGGTGATGCGCTCCGGCACGGTCAGGCGGTAGCGGCGGCGGACGACCGGGAAGGCCTGCCACGGCAGATCCTGGTAGTTCGAGAAGTTGAACGGCTTCTTGTGGCGCGCGATGTGCAGGATGTCGCGGTAGCCCTCGGTCGTGATCATCCCGACCTTGGCGCCGTTGTGCTCGATCACGATGTTGGTCGCGATCGTCGTGCCATGGAAGACCTGGTCGAGGTCGGCCGGCGAGATGCCGGCACGAGCAGTCAGCTCCTTGATGCCCTGCACCGTCGCCACTGACGGATCGTCAGGTGACGAGGGGAGCTTGTGCACGAGGACCGTACCGGCCTCGTCGTCGACGTAGATCAGGTCGGTGAACGTGCCACCGACGTCTACTCCGAGTCGCTTCACGAATCGAACCTCTTTCTCGTCCCCGTGCGGGGGTTTCAGGGCTTGATGACAACCTTGCCGAAGTGCTCGCGGCTCTCGACGCGGCGGAATGCGTCGGCGGTGTCATCGAGGGAGTAGACGGAGTCGACAAGCGACGTGATCTGACCGCGGGCGCACAGCGCCAGGCAGGTCTCGAACTCGTCCTTGTCGTAGACGAAGGAGCCGATGATGCTCTTCTGGCCCCGGAAGAACGGGATGATGTCGAGCGGCACGACCTCTTCCGAGTGGCCGCCGCAGGTGACGATGCGACCGCTCCAGGCGAGCGCGGCGAGGCTCTTGGTGAGCATGTCACCGCCGACGTGCTCGAACACGACCTCGACACCCTTGCCGTCCGTGGCCTTCATGACCTCGGCGACGAGATCCTGCGTCTTGTAGTTGATGCCGACGTCCAGGCCGAACTCCTTGGCCTTGGCCAGCTTGGCGTCGCCCGACGAGTTGCCGATGACGTACGCGCCGGAGAGCTTCGCGAGCTGCACCGCAGCCGAGCCGATGCCGGAGCCGACCGAGTTGATCATCACGGTCTCGCCGATCTTCAGCTTGGCGCGGTTGAACAGCATGTGGAAGGCCGTGCCGAAGGCGACCTGGAGCGCCGCGGCGTCCTCCCAGGAGATGCTCTCCGGGATGCGCACGAGCGACGGCGCCTGCACGGCGACGTACTCGGCGAAGCCGCCGGGGCTGTCGATGCCGAGGAACTTGCCGACGCTGCCAAGGAGGTACGGCGTGACGCGGTCGCCGATGGCCCAGCCCTCGACACCGGCGCCGAGCGCGGCGATCTCGCCGACGAACTCGATGCCACCGATGTGCGGCATGGTGATCGGGAAGCGAGAGATGCCGTCGCGATGGTCGATCTCGACGTGGTTGATCGCCGCCGCCTTGACGCGGAGGAGCACCTCGCCGGCGCCCGCGACCGGGTCCGGAACCTGCTCGACCTTGAAGACCTCGGCGCCGCCGTGCTCGTAGTACCTGACTGCCTTCACCGCTCCGGACCTCCCGTGGAAACGCTCTCAGACCTAGGTAAGTCTGCTTTATGTCTGACACCCGCGCCCGCTGTCAAGCCAGAGCCTGCAGGGGCCGCGGACCCCGTCGTGGCCGCCGGTCGGCGGTTGACTGAGCCGAATGTCTGACATATAACCATTAGAGCCGTGCTGCCGCTTCCTTTGGTCCGCCCCGATACCGGTGCGCCGGGAGCGACGACGAGAGCCTGCACCCTCCCCGGGTGCCGTCTGAGAGGAGCAACACCATGAGCGAGGGACAGGCACCCAAGGAGTGGAGGGGCCGTTTCTACGAGGATTTCACCATCGGTGACGTCTTCAAGAGCCGTCTCGGCCGCACCGTGACGCAGACCGACAACATCTACTTCACGCTGCTGACGCTGAACACGAACCAGATGCACTTCAACACGCCCTACACCGAGGGCACGCGCTTCGGCAAGCCGCTCGTCAACTCGGCCTTCACGCTGGCGCTGGTCACCGGCATGAGCGTTCCGGACACGTCCGAGAACGCCACGGCGAACCTGGCCTGGACCGACATCAAGCTGCCGAATCCCGTCTTCGAGGGTGACACGCTGTGGAGCGAGTCCGAGATTCTCGAGCTGCGCGAGTCGAAGTCGAGCACCAACGTTGGCATCGTCTCGATGCGCACGCGCGGCATCAACCAGCGCCGCGACGTCGTGATCGAGTTCAAGCGCACGTTCATGGTCTACAAGCGTGACGCGCAAGAAGTGAAGGACATGTACCCGGGAACCGACACGGAATGGACGGTCTGATCATGGCAACTGCAGCAGAACGCCTCGCCGCGTGGGGCCTCGGCCTCCGGTACGGCGACATCCCGGCCGACGTCATCGACGCCGCCAAGCTCCACTTCCTCGACACCATCGGCTGCGGCCTCGCCGCCCACGCGATGGGCATCGCCACCGAGGGCCGCACGATGGTCGCCGAGCAGGCCGGCACGCCGGACGCCACGGTGATCGGCCTCGACCGCGCCCTGCCGGGCGCCAGCGCCGCCTTCGCCAACGCGATGCTCTGCCACGGCCTCGACTTCGACGACACGCACCCCGCGTCCGTCGCGCACGTCTCGGCCGTCGTCACGCCGGTCGCGCTCGCCGCGGCCGAGATCGCCGGCAAGAGCGGCCGCGACCTGATCACCGCCGTCGTGCTCGGCAACGAGATGGTCATCCGCGTCGGCATGGCTGCCCCGAGCAAGTTCCACGCCCGCGGCTTCCACCCCACGTCGATCTGCGGCATCTTCGGCGGCACGCTCGCCACCGGGTACCTCTCGGGCACCAACCAGGACGCCATGGTCAGCGCGCTCGGCATCGCCGGCTCGTTCGCCTCGGGCATCTTCGCCTACCTCGACGTCGGGACGGCCACCAAGCCGATGCATCCCGCCTGGGCGGCACAGGGCTCCTTCTACGCCAACCGGCTCGGCCAGCTCGGCGCCGAGGGCCCCGCGACCGTGCTCGAGGGCCGCTTCGGCGTGTACCACGCCTTCCTCGGCGAGTACATCGACATGGAGCCCCAGCTCGTCGACCTGGGCAGCCGCTGGGAGACGCCGCGCATCGCCTACAAGCCGTACCCGGCGTGCCACTACATCCACGGCTCGCTCGGCGCGACACGCAGCCTGCTCGGCCAGCTGAACGTCGATGACATCGAGGACATCCTCGTCACCCTCCCCGAGGCCGGCGTCGCGCTCGTCACCGAGCCGGAGCTGGAGAAGCGGGCTCCGCGCAGCGACTACGAGGCGAAGTTCAGCCTGCAGTACTCGACCGCCGCGATGCTCGTGCACGGCCACGTCGGCGTGAAGACCTACACGGCCGAGGCGATCGCCGATGCGAAGGTGCTCGCCGTCGCCGCCAAGGTGCGCTACGAGATCAAGAACTACTCGACCTACCCGGGCTCGTTCCCGGGCGGCGTCGTGATCACGCTCAAGGACGGGCGCAAGCTGCTCGCCGAGCTCGATTACCAGAAGGGCGGCCCGGAGAACCCGCTGTCGTCCGCCGAGGTGCTCGAGAAGTGGCGCGGCAACGCAGCGCTCAGCCTCGACGACAAGACGATCGACCAGCTGGAGCGGACGATCCTCGGCATCGAGGAGCAGACCGACCTGCGCGCAGCCTTCGCGCCGCTCGCGTCGGCCAAGGCCGGAGTGGCAGCCTGATGGCCTACGACATGAGCGAGCTCACCGAGGAGCAACGGGACATCGTCCTCGCCGTCCGCGCGTTCGTGGACAAGGACGTCATCCCGCACGCCTCGCGGCTCGAACACGCAGACGAGTTCCCGACCTCGATGGTCGAGACGATGAAGAACATGGGCCTGTTCGGCACGACCATCCCCGAGTCGTACGGCGGGCTCGGGCTCGGCCTCGACACCTACGCGCTGGTCTGCGCCGAGATCTCGCGCGGCTGGGTGACGCTGTCCGGCATCCTCAACGGCTCGTTCATCGCGGGCTACATGATCCGCATGCACGGCACCGAGGCGCAGAAGCAGAAGTTCCTGCCGCGCCTCGCCTCCGCCGAGATCCGCTCGTCGTTCTCGATGACCGAGCCGCACGCCGGCTCCGACGTCCAGTCGATCCGGACGACCGCCGTCCGCGACGGCGACCACTTCGTGATCAACGGCCAGAAGATGTGGGTCACCAACGGCTGGCGCTCGGGCATCTGCATGCTGCTCGTCAAGACCGACCCGACGGCCGTGCCCGCCCACACCGGCATGACCGGCTTCATCATCGAGAAGGAGCCGGAGACGAACCCGCCCGGCCTCACCATCCCGATGCCGGCGATGAAGAAGCTCGGCTACAAGGGCGTCGAGTCCACCGAGATGATCTTCGACGACTTCAAGGCGCCGGCCGAGTGGGTGCTCGGCGGCGAGGAGGGCGTCGGCCAGGGCTTCAAGTACTTCATGAGCGGCATCGAGGTCGGCCGCGTCAACGTCGCAGCCCGCGGCGTCGGCGTCGCCACCGCGGCGCTCGAGGAGGCCCTCAAGTACGCCAACGAGCGCGAGGCGTTCGGCAAGAAGATCGGCAACCACCAGGCGATCCAGCTGATGATCGCCCAGATGGCAACCCGGGCCGAGGCCGCGCGCCTGCTCACCTTCCAGGCTGCGAAGAAGAAGGCGTCGGGCCAGCGCTCCGACCTCGAGGCCGGCATGGCGAAGTACTTCGCCACCGAGGCCGCACAGGCGAACGCCACCGACTGCATGCGCATCTTCGGCGGCTACGGCTACTCGCTGGAGTTCAACGTCGAGCGGCTCTACCGCGACGCACCGCTACTGATGATCGGCGAGGGCTCCAACGAGATCCAGCAGCTGATCATCGCCCGTCGCCTGCTCGAGCAGCAGCGCGAAGGCTAGGAGGAACAACCCATGGACTTCACCTTTGATCCTGATCTCGAGGAGATCCGCACCGGTGTCCGCGATCTCTGCTCGAAGTTCCCGGGCGAGTACTGGCGGGCCCTCGAGCCCTCCACCTACCCGTCCGAGTTCGTCGATGCGCTGACGCAGGACGGCTGGCTGGCGGCTCTCATCCCCGAGCAGTACGGCGGGGCCGGCCTGACGATGACGGCGGCCTCCGTGATCATGGAGGAGATCAACGCCTCCGGCTGCAACTCCGGCGCCTGCCATGCCCAGATGTACACGATGGGCACGATCCTGCGGCACGGCTCCGACGAGCAGAAGCAGCACTACCTGCCGAAGATCGCCTCGGGCGAGCTGCGCCTGCAGGCCTTCGGCGTCACCGAGCCGACCGCCGGCTCCGACACGACCAAGATCTCGACCTTCGCCGAGAAGCGGGCCGACGGCTCGTGGCTCGTCAACGGCCAGAAGATCTGGACGTCGCGCGCCGAGCACAGCGACCTGATGCTGCTGCTCGCCCGCACGACGCCGGCCGACCAGGTGGAGAAGCGCACCGACGGCATCTCGACGTTCATCGTCGACATGAAGGCCGCGCTGACTGCCGGCACGATGACGATCCGCCCGATCAAGACCCTGATGAACCACGCCACCACCGAGGTCTTCCTCGACGGCGTCGAGCTGCCGGCCGAGGCGCTCGTGGGCGTCGAGGGGCAGGGCTTCAAGGCGATCCTCGGCGGCATGAACGCCGAGCGGATCCTGATCGCCGCCGAGTGCATCGGCGACAGCCGCTGGTTCATCGAGAAGGCCGCCGCCTACTCCAACGAGCGCGAGGTGTTCGGCCGCAAGATCGGCGCCAACCAGGGCGTGCAGTTCCCGATCGCCCGCGCCTACGCGGCGATGGAGGCGGCCAACCTGATGCGCTACAAGGCCGCCTGGCTCTACGAGCAGGGGCAGGCCCACGGCAGCGAGGCGAACATGGCGAAGCTGCTGGCCAGCGAGGCCAGCTGGGCCGCGGCCAACGCCTGCCTCGACACGCACGGCGGCTTCGGCTTCGCCGAGGAGTACGACATCGAGCGGAAGTTCCGCGAGACGCGGCTCTACTCGGTGGCGCCGGTCAGCAACAACCTGGTGCTGGCCTTCCTCGGGCAGAACGTGCTCGGGATGCCGCGCTCGTACTAGGGGCGATAGCGGGGGCGGCGGCCGGGAGGCTGCCGCCCCACCGCCTCCGCCTCGCGCCGGCCAGGCTCGTGGTATCACCGTGATACCATCGCCTCCATGGCCGCCTTTCACCTGCGCGACATCCCCGATGAGACCTACGCACGGCTGCGCGCCCGCGCCGAGGCCAACGGCCGCTCGATCAACGCCGAGCTGCTGCGCCTGCTCGAGGCCGAGCTCGGCGCACCGCCCAGCGAGAGCTTCAACGACCGCCTGAACCGGCTGCTCGCGGAGTACACGGCTGGCCCTGACGCGCCCGACGTAGTCGCCTTGATCCGGGAGGATCGCGATTCCCGTTGACGCCGTTCTTGACGCGAGCGCCGTGCTGCGCGCCGTGCTCGCAGGGGAGCCGCAGGCACGGGGCTGGATCGACCAGGTACGCGGCGGCGACGTTGCAGCAGCCGCTCCTGGGCTGATCTACGTCGAGGTGGCCAACGGACTCCACCGGTACGTGCGCGCGGGCGAGATCGACCTCGAGATGGCCGACGAGCGACTCACGCTCGCGCTCGACCTGCCGCTGGAGATCATCCCGACGCGCGTTCTGGCCCGGCAGGGGCTGGCGCTGGCGGCGACGCGCGGGGTGAGCGTCTACGACGGGCTCTACCTGGCACTCGCGCTCGGCTACGACGCCCCGCTCGTCACCGCCGACCGGCGACTCGCCGCCGCGGTCGAGGTCGGCGGCCAGGGGCGGGCCGTCCTGCTCCCCCCGGTGTAGGCTCGGGCCCGTGTCCGACACACCCACACCCACCCCGCGTCGCACCCCCGAGGAGATCCTGCGCGCCGCAGGTGTTGCCTTCACCGTGCACGAGCACGAGCCGGTGCGCACCTACGCCGAGAGCGTGGCGCTGCTGCCCTTCCCGCCCGGGGCGCTGGTCAAGACGCTCGCGGCCGAGACCGGTGGCGAGCTAGTGCTGGCCGCGCTGCGCGCCGGCGACCGCCTCCACTTCGGCCGGCTCACCCGCCAGCTCGGCGTGGGCCGCGGCACGCTGAATGCCGTCACCGCCGCCGGGCTCGAGGTCGAGCTGGGCTTCGCGGTCGGCGCCGTGTCGCTGCTCACCGACTTCCCGGCCGCCCGCCTCGTCGACGTCGCGGTCGCGGCGCTCGGCACCATCTTCACGGGCTCCGGACGCATCGACCGCACGCTCGAGCTCTCGGCCGCCGACCTGATCGCCGTCAGCGGCGCGCTCGTGGTCGACCTGGCGGACGTGCCGCCCGTACCGGCAGCTGCACCGACTCCCGCCGCCTGAGCCTGCCCGTGGCCGGCTTGCCACTCGTCCTCCGCCTGGGCGATGAGCGCTGTCGGCAGCCTGCGCTGGCCGGCGGCAAGGGGGCGAGCCTCGCCCGGCTCGTCCAGGCCGGCTTCACCGTGCCGGCTGGAGCGGTCGTGACGACTGCCGCCTACGCGGGGTTCGTCGCAGACATGGCGGGCGAGATCGCAGCCACCCTGGCCGGCGTCGCACCGGG
>CANNRA010000051.1 GCA_947507735.1 Actinomycetota bacterium | reverse complement strand
CGTCCTGATCCTTGCCTGCAACGGCTTCGGCGGCAATCCGGAGATGCTGCGCCAGTACATTCCCGAGATCGCCGACGCGCCCTATTTCGGCCATGTTGGCAACAAGGGCGACGCGGTGAAATGGGGCATGGCGCTGGGCGGCGCGGTGAAGGACATGGGCGGCTACCAGGGACATGGCGCCGTCGCCCATCCGCTTGGTGTTCCGGTGATGTGGGGCGTGCTGACGGAAGGCGGCTTCCAGGTCAACTTCAAGGGCGAGCGCTTCTCCAACGAGACGCTCGGCTATTCCGAGCAGGCGATGGAGGTGGCGCGCCAGCCGGAGGGACTGGCGTGGGACATCTTCGACCACGACGCCTATCTGATGGCCAGGGACTTCGCCGACTTCCAGCACTGCATGGAGATGAACGCGGTGAAGGAAGGCAACACGGTCGAGGAACTGGCCAAGGCCACCAACCTGCCGGTCGAGGCGCTCAGGAAGACCTTTGCCGAGGTCGAGGGCTTGAGCAAAGGCAAGGGCAAGGATGCCTGGGGCCGCGACTTCACCCAGAAGCCCTTCCTCGAACCACCCTTCCACGCCATCAAGATCACCGGCGCGCTGTTCCACACCCAGGGCGGCCTGCGCACCGACGGCAGCGCGCGCGTCCTGCGGCCCTCCGGCGAGCCGATTCCCGGCCTCTACGCGGCGGGCGGCGCAGCCCAGGGCATCTCCGGCCACGGCGCCGACGGCTACCTCGCCGGCAACGGGCTGCTCGGCGCGCTCGGGCTGGGACTGCTCGCTGGCGTCTCCCTCGCTCGCTAGGGTTTTGCGAATCATGTCGACCACCGTGCGAAGACCCGACTCGAAGATTCGAAGTACCAGCGAGCTCCAGGAGCTCGCCCGCCGTCACCTCTGGCTGCACTTCGCCCGCATGGGCGACTACCAGGACGCCGACATCCCGATCATCGTCCGCGGCGACGGCTGCTACGTCGAGGACGTCAACGGCAAGCGCTACCTCGACGCGCTCGCAGGCCTCTACACCGTGCAGGTCGGCTACTCCTACGGCGAGGAGATCGGCCAGGCCGCGCTCGAGCAGATGCGGCAGCTGCCGTACTACTCCAACTGGAGCATCGCGCAGCCCGCTGCCATCGAGCTCGCCGCCGAGCTCGCCGCGATCGCCCCGCGCGACCTCAACCGCGTCTTCCTCGTCGGCTCCGGCTCCGAGGCCAACGAGACCGCCTGGAAGCTGGCGCGCCAGTACCACCTGGCCCACGGCCGCCGTCGCTGGAAGGCCATCTCGCGCAAGCTCGCCTACCACGGCACCACGATGGGCGCCCTCTCGATCAACGGCGTGCCGCAGCTGCGCCAGCCGTTCGAGCCGCTCGTGCCCGAGGTCATCCACGTCGCCAACACGAACAGCTACCGCCGTCCCGCCGCCGAGACCGAGGCGCAGTTCACGGCCTTCCTGCTGGACGAGCTGGAGCAGGAGATCATCCAGGCCGGCCCCGACACGGTGGCGCTCGTCGTGCTCGAGCCGGTGCAGAACAGCGGCGGCTGCCTCGTCCCGCCCGCGGGCTACCTGGAGGGCGTGCGCGCGCTCTGCGACGAGTACGAGATCCTGCTGTGCGCCGACGAGGTGATCTGCGGCTTCGGCCGGCTCGGCGAGTGGCTCGGCACCTACCGCCACGACATGCGGCCCGACATGATCTCGACCGCCAAGGGCCTCTCCTCGGGCTACGGCACGCTCGGCGCGCTGATCGCCAGCGACGAGCTGATGGAGCCATTCCTCGAGGACCAGGCGATGTTCATGCATGGCTCCACCTTCGGCGGGCATCCCACGCAGGCGGCGATCGCGCTGAAGAACATCGAGATCCTGCGTCGCGAGAAGCTCGTCGAGCGCGTGCGCGACAACGAGGGTCTGTTCCGCTCGACGCTCGATCAGCTGGCGTCGCTACCGCTCGTCGGCGACATCCGCGGCGAGGGCTACTTCTACGCCCTCGAGCTGGTGCGCGACAAGGACACGAAGGAGACGTTCAACGACGAGGAGTCCGAGCAGCTGCTGCGCGGCTTCCTGACACCGCGGCTGTTCGAGGCGGGCCTGATCTGTCGTGCCGACGATCGTGGCGACCCGCTGATCCAGGTGTGCCCGCCGCTCGTCGCAGGCAAGGAGGAGTTCGACCGGATCGCAGGTATTCTCGGAGACGTGCTTTCCGAGGCCTGGACCCGGTTCTGCGAGTAGTTGGGCGTGTCGGCCACCGCTGACGTGCGCCTCGAGCGCGTGACGAAGCACTTCGAGGATGTCGTTGCGGTTGACGACCTCTCCCTGGAGATCCCGTCAGGGAGCTTCTTCGCGATGCTCGGGCCCTCCGGCTGCGGCAAGACGACGACGCTGCGGATGATCGGCGGCTTCGAGCAGCCGAGCGAGGGCCGCATCTTCCTGGGCGAGAGCGATGTCACCGGGCTGCCGCCCTACCGGCGCGCCGTCAACACGGTGTTCCAGAGCTACGCGCTGTTCCCCCACCTGAGCCTGTTCGAGAACGTCGCCTTCGGCCTGCGCCGCAAGGGCGTCAAGGGCGACGAGGTGAAGAAGCGCACGCGGGAGATGCTCGAGCTGGTCGGCCTCGGTGGCTTCGAGAAGCGCCGGCCCCGCCAGCTCTCCGGCGGCCAGCAGCAGCGCGTCGCCCTGGCGCGCGCGCTCGTCAACCGCCCGCGGGTGCTGCTGCTGGACGAGCCGCTCGGCGCGCTCGACCTGAAGCTGCGCCGCCAGATGCAGCTCGAGCTGAAGCGCATCCAGAACGAGCTGAAGATCACCTTCGTGCACGTCACGCACGACCAGGAGGAGGCCATGTCGATGGCCGACCAGATCGCGATCATGAACGGCGGCCGCATCGAGCAGCTCGGCGGCCCGGCCGACCTCTACGAGAAGCCGGCGACGGCGTTCGTGGCGGGCTTCCTCGGTGCCTCCAACCTGCTCGACGGCGAGGTCTGCGGCGCCGACGCCGTGCGCATCGCCGACGGCACGGTGCTGCGTGTCGCGGCCGGCGCGCTGGCGGGTCGGACGGGCGGCAGCGTCGCCGTCGGCGTGCGCCCGGAGAAGCTGCGCCTCGACGCATCCGGCGTCAACGTCCTGCGCGGAACGGTCACCGAGACGTCGTATGTCGGCGTCTCCACGCAGTACATCGTCGAGACGCCCGCCGCCGATCTCGTCGTCTATGTGCAGAATGCTGCTCCCGGCGCGGGCACGCTCGCCCCGGGCAGCGCCGTTTCGCTGAGCTTTGACCCGGAAGTGGCCTTCGTCGTCGATCACGTGTGAGAGGAACCCGACCATGAGCACTCGTCGTCAGTTCGTTCAGCGCACCGCCCTCGGTGGTGCCGCCGCCCTCGCCCTGCCGTCGCTGGCCCAGGCGGCCACGCGCGCCGACTCGAAGTCGATCACCATCTCCAACTGGCCGCTGTACATCGACATCGACGAGAAGACGAAGAAGTACCCGACCCTCGACGCCTTCACCAGGAAGACGGGCATCAAGATCAAGTACCTCGAGGACGTCAACGACAACAACTCGTTCTACGGCAAGGTGGCGCCGCTGCTGCGCCGCGGCCAGTCGATCGACCGCGACATCATGGTGCTCACCGACTGGATGGCCGCTCGCATGGTGCGCGCCGGCTGGGTCGAGAAGCTCGACAAGTCGAAGCTGCCGAACAGCAAGAACCTCCAGCCGTCGCTGCAGCATCCGACCTGGGACAAGAACCGCGAGTACAGCCTGCCCTGGATGACCTTCATGGCCGGCATCGGCTACGACCCGAAGAAGGTCGGCTACGAGATCACGTCGGTCGATCAGCTGCTGACCGACAGGAAGCTCCGCGGCAAGGTCACGCTCCTCTCGGAGATGCCCGAGACGACCGGCCTCGTGATGCTCTCCAACGGCGACGACCCGACCAGGGTCACCGACGCCTCGTTCGGCCGGGCGATCAAGAAGATCCAGAAGGCGCTCGACGCCGGCCAGATCCGCCAGTTCACCGGCAACGACTACGGCCCGCTGCTCGCCAAGGGCGACGTGCTCGCCGCCTTCGCCTGGTCGGGCGACGTCGTGCAGCTGCAGATCGACAACCCGAGCCTCAAGTTCGCCGTGCCGCAGGCCGGCGCGATCATGCTCAGCGACAACATGCTGATCCCGAAGAAGGGCAACATCGAGCTCGCCTCGACCTTCATGAACTACGTCTACGACCCGGCGGTGTTCGCCAACATCGACGCCTACGTCGCCTACCCGAGCCCGGTGGCCGGCGTCGAGAAGTTCCTGGCGAAGACCGATCCGAAGATCCTCAAGAACCAGCTTGTCTTCCCCGACGCCAGGACGCGCGCACGCCTGCACTCCTACGACCCCATCGGGGCCGACAACAGGGACTACAAGGAGCTGTTCCAGGCGCTCGTCGGCGCCTGAGCCGGGTCCCCGGGGCGACCATGGGGTTCCTGCACCGGCATCGTTGGTTGACGCCGTACGGCCTGCTCGCCGCCGGTCTCGGCTGGCTGGCCGTGTTCTTCGTCGTGCCGATGTACTACCTGGCGGCAACCTCGCTGAAGTCCGGGGACATCGACTTCGGCTACGCCTTCACCTGGGCGTGGGGGAACTACGCGCACGCGCTGGGCCGCTACCAGGAGCAGCTGCTCCGCTCGCTGGAGTACGCGGGCATCGCGACGCTGGCGGCGTTCCTGATCAGCTACCCGCTCGCCTACTGGATCGCGTTCCGGGGCGGCCGCTGGAAGAACGTGCTGCTGCTGCTGGTGATCGCCCCGTTCTTCGTGACGTACCTCATCCGCACGCTCGCCTGGCAGACGATTCTCGCCGACGACGGGCCGGTGGCGGGGTTCCTGCGCACGATCGGCGTGCTGGGGGCGGACGGGCGCCTGCTGGCGACGTCGTTCGCCGTGGTCGCCGGCATCACCTACAACTTCCTGCCCTTCATGGCCTTGCCGCTGTACGCGTCGCTCGAGCAGGTGGACAAGCGTCTCGTCGAGGCCGCCGAGGATCTCTACGCCTCGCGTCCGGTGGCGTTCTTCAAGGTCACCTTCCCGCTGTCGCTGCCCGGGGTCTTCGCCGGGACGATGCTGACGTTCATCCCGGCCGCGGGTGACTTCATCAACGCGCAGTTGCTCGGCACGCCGCAGCAGGCAATGATCGGCAACGTGATCCAGTCGCGCTTCCTGGTGCTCAACGACTACCCCGAGGCGTCGGCGCTGTCGCTGGTGCTGATGCTGGCGATCGTCGGCATCGTCGTCGTGTACGCGCGGGCGCTCGGCACCGAGAGGCTGGGCACGTGACCGCGGTCGTCCGCTTCGCCCGCCACCACCTGTTGACGGCGTACGCGCTGCTCGCGCTCGCCTACCTGCTCCTGCCGATCGCGGTGGTCGTGCTCTTCTCGTTCAACAACCCGAACGGGCGCTTCAACTACACCTGGCAGGGCTTCACGCTGAAGAACTGGGGCGACCCGTTCGGCGTGCCGGGCCTGTGGCCCGCGCTGCAGACGAGCCTCGAGATCGCGGCGCTCGTGGCGCTCGGCGCCACCGCGCTCGGCACGCTGATAGCACTCGCCCTCGTGCGGTATGGCTTCCGTGGCCGCGGCGCGGCGAACATCTTCATCTTCCTGCCGATGGCGACGCCGGAGATCGTGATGGGTGCCTCGCTGCTCTCGCTGTTCCTGGCGATCAACTTCCAGACCGGCTTCTGGACGATCGTGATCGCGCACATCACCTTCGACATCTCGTATGTCGTGACGACGGTGCGGGCGCGTCTTGTCGGCTTCGACCGCCATCTCGAGGAGGCGGCGATGGATCTGTACGCGAACAGCTGGACGACCTTCTGGCGCGTCACCCTGCCGCTGATCGCGCCGGGCGTCCTGAGCGCGCTCCTGCTCTCGTTCGCGCTGTCGATCGACGACTTCGTGATCACGAACTTCAATTCCGGCACCGAGGTGACGTTCCCGCTGTTCGTCTGGGGGGCGGCACGCGTTGGTGTGCCGCCGCAGGTCAACGTGGTCGGCTCGATCATTTTCTTTGCCGCGATCGGCCTGATGCTCCTCAACGTGGTGCGCCAGCGCCGGCCGCAGCGCGCCGCCGCGCCGGCCACAGCCACCGCCACCGTCTCGTGAGGGAGCATGGCAAACCTCGCTCCGCGCGGTCGCCGTTCCTGCTCCCGGGGCAGGCTGCGCACGGCGATGCAGGTGCGTCGCTGACGCGCGCCCTGGTCGTCGCGGCCCATCCCGACTACGAGGCGCTCGCACTGGACGAGCTGACCCGTGGGGGCTTCCAGCACCAGAGCCGGCTCGTGAAGTCGATCGGCGAGCTGCGCAGCCTGCTGGAAGGCGTCGGCGTCGAGGAGGCGTGGGACATCGTGCTCCTCATCGACACCCCGGACGGGCCGCCTTCGGGTGAGGTGCTGGAGGCGCTCGCCGAGCGCCTCGCCGACACGCCCGCCATCTACATCGGTCGCAGCGCGCACGTCGACGCCCCCGCTGGGCTCGCATCGCTGCGCAGCGTTGACCTGCGCTCGCTGGCGTCCGCCGTCGCCGACTCCTTGCGCGAGCTCGAGCGCCATCGCGAGCGGCGGCGCGGTGCGCAGGCCCTGCGGGCCAGCGAGATCCGCTTCGCCACCGCCTTCGACAGCGCGCCGATCGGCCTCGCCCTCGTGCGCCTCGACGGCCGCTTCCTCAGCGTCAACCCGGTGTTCTGCTCGATCGCGCGCCTGGATCGCGACGCGGTCGTCACCGCCGCCCCTGCCGTCGATGACGACCTGCTGTCGTGCGTGCTCGCCGCGGCTGCGCGCGCCGCGTCCGACAGCGAGCTTGACGAGCCGCTGGAGCGGCGTTGCATCCGCGCCGACGGCACGCCCGTGTGGATCCGCGTCAGCGCCTCGCGCGCGGCCGGCGACGACGGCGAGACCCTCTACCTGGTCGTCCACGTCGAGGACGTCACCTCGCGGCGCGACGCCGAGGACGCGCACGAGCGCAGCGAGCTGCTCTTCAGCGCGCTCTTCACCTCCACCACCGTCTGCATGAGCGTCATCGACCGCGAGGGCCGCTACGTCGCCACCAACCGCGCCTTCGAGGAGTTCCTCGGCTATGACAAGGGCGAGCTGATCGGCAAGACGTTCATGGCCATCACGCATCCCGACGACGTCGGCACCAACGTGTCGCTGCGTCAGACGAAGCTCGGCGAGGGCAACGCCTATCGGCTGGAGAAGCGCTACGTCCGCAAGGACGGCAGCATCGTCTGGGGCGAGCTCTCCGGCTCGCGGCTGCAGGACGACGACGAGCGCGGCCTGTCGATCGGCGCGATCATCGACATCTCCGAGCGCAAGCGTGCCGAGGAGGCGCTGGCCGAGAGCCTCAGCATTCTCGAGACGGCCCGCGGCCTCGCCGGCATCGCCAGCTGGGTGGCTCGCTACGCGACGGCCGCTGCGGAGCCCGAGCTGACCTGGTCGCCCGAGACCTTCCGCCTCTTCGGCCTGCCGGCGGAGACACAGGGCTTCACGCTCGCCGATGTCTACGAGCGGACAGTCGAGGAGGATCGGCCGAAGCTGGCCGCCGCGATCCAGGCGCCGCTCGACGGTGGCCGTTTCGACGTCGAGCTGCGCATCGTGCGGCCCGACGGGGAGGTGCGCTGGCTGCACGCCGTCGCCGATGTCTTCCCGGGCGAGGGCACGAGCCGCAGGTCGCTGGGTGTCGCGATCGACATCACCGACGCGGTGGCCGGCCGCGAGCAGCGTCGTTAACAACTCTTCATCTCGCCCATTCTGAATTCCCACATCCACCTGTCATCGTGTGCAGGAGAGATGACGACAGGCGAGAAGATCACTTCCGGCATGGCAGAGCGCATCAGAGAGCTTGCCGCTCGACAGAGCGACGGCGTAGAGGTGCGCCTGCTCTGGGACGAGGCCAGCGACGCGATCACGGTCGTTGTCGAGGATTTCCAGGCGGGTGGCTCCTTCGAGGTGCCCGTCGACCCGGCGCACGCCCTCGACGCGTTCAACCACCCGTTCGGCTACGCCGCGCTCCGCGGCCTCAGCCTGCTCGACGCCGCCGCAGCCGCCTAGCGCCGCGCCTGGCGCCTGGCGCCCGGCGACCGCCGGCTGGCGTAGACTCGCCCCGTGCCAATCTCGCGTATCCCGTTCGACCAGCTGCCGGAGGCGATGAAGCCGGCCTGGACGGATTCGATGGATCGCGCTGGCGAGGCCGAGTTCATCGAGGTCGGTGCCCACGCGCCCGAGCTGATCACCTGGTATCGCAAGGAGTTCTACGAGCGGCTCTTCTACGGCGGTCGCGTCGATGTGCGCTTCAAGGAGCTGCTGCGGCTGCGCCTGTCGAAGGCGCACGGCTGCTGGTACTGAAACCAGGGCAACACCCGCGCGGCGCGCAGGGCAGGCATCACGGATGAGCAGATCATGTTCCTCGACGTCGACTACGACCTCGGGCCGTTCAGCGACGCCGAGAAGGCGGTGCTGGCCCTCGCCGACGAGATGGTGATGACCAACCACGAGGGGCGGTTGAGCGACGCGCAGAAGGCGGCGCTGCTCTCGCACTTCTCGCCGGAGCAGGCGTTCGAGCTGGCGATGACCTCGGCGGTGCTCACCGGCATGGCGAAGTTCCTCTTCGTGTTCGACCTCGTGACGCGCGAGGACAGCTGCCCGATCGTGCGCCCCGGCGAGACACCGACCTGGCGCGGGAAGGACGACGAGTGACCGGTTCCGGCGCTCCCGACGCGCACCCCTTCTACGCCGAGGCGGCTCGCACGCCCGACCTGATCGACTGGTGGGACGCGAGCTTCACGCCCACCGTGTTCGAGGCGGGCCGCGCCCCCGCACGCGTCAAGACGCTGCTGCGGCTACGGCTGGAGGCCTTGCACGGGGTGCGCTACCCCGGCCTCGGCGACCCGACGGTGCTCGGCATCACGCCGGAGGAGGCCGCCGCCATCGGCGGCCCGGTCGAGACGCTGCCGCTGCCCGAGTCCGAGCGTGCCGTGCTCGCCCTCGGCGACGAGATGGCCCTCACCAACATGGAGGGCTACATGGACGAGGAGCTGTACCAGCGCCTCGCCGCCCACTACGACGACGGCGCGATCTTCGAGATCGGGCACACGATGGCCGTGCTCTGCGGCTTCGCCAAGTTCCTGCGCGTCTGGGGCATCACCGGGCTCTGAGCCGCCCCTGCCCGGCAACGGGCGGCCGTCGCGCCGGTTCCCGGGAGGAGTTCGCCTCCCCACCCGGTACGGTGAAGCATGGAGTTCCGTCGTATCTCGAGCCTGCCGCCGTACGTCTTCGCGCACATCAACGATCTGAAGCTTGAGCTTCGGCGCGGGGGCGAGGACGTCATCGACTTCGGGTTCGGCAACCCCGACATCCCGTCCAACGAGCTCGTGGTGGAGAAGCTGTGCGAGGCGGCGCGCCGCCCCGCGAACCACCGCTACTCGTCGTCCAAGGGCATTCCGCGGCTCCGCCTGGCGATCTGCGACTACTACCGCGACCGCTTCGGCGTCGAGCTCGACCCGGACACCGAGGCGATCGCGACGATCGGCGCCAAGGAAGGCATGTCGCACCTGATGTGGGTGCTCGTGCAGCCTGGCGACTCGGCCGTCGTGCCCAGCCCGAGCTATCCGATCCACATCTTCGCGCCGCAGTTCGCGGGTGCCGGCATCACCTCGGTGCCGATGAGCACGACCGGCGACTTCTTCGAGGAGATCGTGCAGGCCTTCGAGCGCTCGCGCCCGAAGCCGCGCGTGATCATCGTCTCGTTCCCGCACAACCCGACGACGGCCTGCGTGGATCTCGACTTCTTCCAGCGCCTCGTCGACTTCGCGCGCGAGCAGGAGGTGCTGATCGTCCACGACTTCGCGTACGCCGACACCGCGTTCGACGGCTACGTGCCGCCGTCGATCCTGCAGGCGGAGGGCGCCAAGGAGTGCGCGGTCGAGCTGTACTCGCTCACCAAGTCCTGGTCGATGGCGGGCTGGCGCTCGGCCTTCATGGTCGGTAACAAGGAGGTCGTGGCCGCGCTCGGGCGCCTCAAGTCGTACCTCGACTACGGCACCTTCCAGCCGATCCAGATCGCCTCGATCATCGCGCTCAACGAGTGCCGCGACTACCCGGCCGAGGTGAACGCCATCTACCAGCAGCGCCGCGACGTGCTGGTCGAGGGTCTGGCCCGCGTCGGCTGGGAGATCGAGAAGCCGAAGGGCACCATGTTCGTCTGGGCGCCGATCCCGGAGCCGTACCGCGACATGAGCTCGCTGGACTTCGCGATCAAGCTGGCGAAGGAGGCGAAGGTGGCGGTCAGCCCGGGCAGCGGCTTCGGCCTCGGTGGCGACGGCCACGTGCGCTTCGCGCTGATCGAGAACGAGGAGCGGTCGCGCCAGGCGATCCGCAACATCCGGCGCGCGCTGCCGGAGCTGCACGGCGCCGCGGACTAGCAGCGCCTGGCGGGCCTGTGCCCGGGCGGGCGGCTAGCTGACGGCGAAGGTCAGCGAGACGACGGAGACGACATCCTTGGAGCGGCTCGTCGTGTCGTTGATGCCGTAGTCGCTGACGTCGGTCGAGTCGCGCGGGACGACCTGGTAGACGCCGAGCTGGGCGCTGCGCACCTTGCCGAGCTTGCCGCCGAGGTTGCTGACGATCGTCTGCGCGCGCTCCTTGGCGTTGCGCGTTGCGACGTCGAGCGCCTTCAGGCGCGCGTCGGCGAGCTGCGTGGAGACGTACTGCACGGGATCGGCTGCGGCGAGCACGCCCTGCTCGAGCAGCTTCCCGAGGCTCGCGGCGAGCTGCTCGACCCTGGGGATGTCCTTGCCGGACACGGTGAAGCGCTGCGTCAGCTTGTAGCCGATGACGACGCCGGTCGAGGAGCCGTCGGAGCCGCGCTCCTCGACCGACTCGGTCGAGAACGCCGGGGCCGAGAGCGCCGTGGCGGGGAGGCCGCTCGTCGCCAGGAAGCTACGGGCCTTGGCGCTCGCGACGGTGAGCGCCTTCGACGCGGCGCCGGGCGTCGGCGCCTGCGTGATGACGCTGAGCGTCCACTGTGCGAGGTCGGCCTCGATCGGCTCGCGGGCCGACCCGGTGACGGTGATCGTGTCGTTGGAGCGCTTCGCCTTGATGATCGCGTCCGACGCAGCGAAGCCCGCGAGGGTGATGCCAATCGCGACGGCGACGAGCCCGAGCAGGAGCTGGGGGAGGGCGGGACCCTGCATAGCTCGATCGTACTCCGCGAACGGGCGCCGTACCCGACCGGCGGCCGCTACGAGAGGTCGGGCAGGCCGAGCTCGGCGGTGCTGGCAACCGCGTGCAGCTTGCGCGGGATGCGGCCGGCGTGGCGTGCCGCGACACCGGCCTCGACGGCAGCGCGCACAGCCTGCGCCATCAGGGTGGGGTGGGCTGCCCGCGAGATCGCGCTGGCAACGAGCACCGCGTCGCAGCCGAGCTCCATGGCATACGCCGCATCGGAGGCGGTGCCGATGCCGGCGTCGAGCACGACGGGCACGGTCGCCTGCTCGACGATGATCGCGATGTTCACGGGGTTGCGGATGCCCATGCCGGAGCCGATCGGCGAGCCAAGGGGCATCACGGCGGCGCAGCCGACGGCCTCGAGGCGGCGGGCCAGCACGGGATCGTCGTTGGTGTACGGCAGCACGGTGAAGCCGTCCCCGACGAGCTCCTCGGCGGCGCGCAGCAGCTCGACGGCGTCGGGGAAGAGCGTGCGGTCGTCACCGATCACCTCGAGCTTGATCCAGTCGGTCTGGAAGGCCTCGCGGGCGAGCTTCGCCGTCCTGACCGCGTCGCGGGCGGTGTAGCAGCCCGCAGTGTTCGGCAGCACGAACAGGCCGAGCCGGTCGATCACGTCGAGCAACGAGCCCTTCTGCTCGGGGTCGAGCCGGCGCAGCGCGACGGTCACCAGCTCGGCGCCGGTCGCCGCCAGGGCGCTCTCCATCTCCGCCAGCGAGCGGAAGCCGCCCGTGCCGGCGATCAGTCGCGAGCCCCAGGTGCGCCCGCCCAGCACGAAGGGCGGCACCACGCCGCCGACCGTTGCTCCGCTCATCCGCCTGCCACCGCCGTCAGCACCTCCAGGCGCGCACCCTCGCGCACCGTTGTCGTTGTCCAGTCGGCGCGCGGCACGACGTCGCCGTCGAGCGCCACAGCCACGCCGCGCGCCTCGGGCGCGAAGCCGGCGAGCCCGACGACGTCAGCGACGGTTGTGTCGGTGGCGAGCAGGGTGGGGGCGCCGTTCAGGTGCACGGCGATCTGGCCCTCGGGGGCGCTGCCGCTGCTCATGCACGCACAGCGAAGCGGTCGGGGGCATAGCGAGTGATCGGCACGGGCGGCTCCTCGCCGTGGATGAGGGCGCTCACGATGTCGGCGGTGATCGGGCCGAGCAGGATGCCGTTGCGATGGTGGCCCGTGGCGACCACGAGGCCGTCGAGGGCGCCGTGGCCGAGCAGTGGCATGTTGTCGGGCGTGCCGGGCCGGAAGCCGGCAATCGCCTCGACGAAGGTCAGCTCCGCCACCTCGGGGACGGCGCGGTAGGCCTCGCGCAGCAGCTCGTGCACGCCGCCGGCGGTGACCGTGCGGTCGAAGCCCTTCTCCTCGACGGTGGCGCCCAGGGTGACGCGGCCGTCGGCGCGGGGCACGAAGTAGATGCCCGAGGTCCAGACGACGTGCTCGGCGATCTGCTCGCCGGCGGGATGGACGAGGTTGACGATCTGGCCCTTGACCGGGCGTACGGGCACCTGCGCCGCCTCGGGCAGCCAGGGCGCGCCCCAGGCGCCGCTTGCCAGCACGACGTGATCGGCTG
>CANNRA010000050.1 GCA_947507735.1 Actinomycetota bacterium | reverse complement strand
CGTGGTGCCGCTCGGCCTCGGCTCGAACCTGCTCGTGCACGACGACGGGGTAGAGGCGCTCGTGCTGCGACTCACCGGCGAGCTCGCCGCAGTGGCGGTAGACGGGCTGCTGCTCGCCGCGGGCGGCGGAGCCGCAAATGCGGTGTGCCTGCATGCCGCTCGTCGGGCTGGTCTCGCCGGCTTCGAGTTCGCCTGCGCGATCCCCGGCACGGCCGGCGGCGGCGTGCGCATGAACGCCGGCGCGTACGGCAGCGACTGGGCGCAGGTCATGGAGCGCGCGCTCGTCGTTGCTGCGGGCGGCAGCGCCTGGCGCACCGCCGCCGAGCTCGACCTCTCGTACCGCCACTCCGGGCTCACGGTGGGCCAGGTCGTCGCGCGAGTCGAGTACCGCCTGGCGCCGGGCGACCCTGCCGACATCCGCGTCGCCGTTGCAGAGCTCAACGCCCGCCGCAAGGCATCACAGCCGACCAACCGGCGCACCTTCGGCAGCGTCTTCAAGAACCCGGCCGGCCCCGCCGCGCCGCTCGGCCCGGACGGCGCCCCGCTCGGGGCCGGCCGCATCGTCGAGCTGTGCGGGCTCAAGGGCCACCGGATCGGCGGGGCGCAGGTGTCGCCGCTGCACGCGAACTTCATCGAGAACGCGGGCGCTGCCCGGGCCGTCGACGCCGTCGCGCTGATGGCGGAGATGCGCCGTCGCGCCTACGCGCAGTTCGGTGTGGCGCTCGGCCATGAGGTCGTGCTGCTTGGCGGCCTCGAGTTGCCGCCGCTCACGTAGGACACGGCGCCCCGGCGGCGAACTGGGACGGGTGGCGACCGCCGACGCACGGACCAGGACACGAGCCACGCGCGCGTCGTCGCGCACCAGGCGTGCGCGGCCGGGTGCCAGCACGGGCGGCACCGGCTTCCAACTCGTCCGCCTCATCCCCTCGGGCCGCTCGCTGCTGATCGGCTTCGCGCTCGTTGGCATGGCGACCGCGCTCTACCTCGTGGGCCGCGACACCTCGCTGCTCGCGGTGCACGACATCCGTGTCACCGGCGCCTCGGCGCGGGTGGAGCGCCAGGTCGAGCGGGCGCTGCAGCCGCTCGTCGGGGCGAGCCTGCTACGCGTCGGCACCACTGACGTCGCCGAGCGTCTCGTTGCCATCCCGGATGTCGAGACGGTCACGATCGACCGCTCCTTCCCGCATGGCCTGCATGTGACATTGACCACGGCGCGCCGCGTCGCGGTGCTCCGTCAGGGGCGGGCGGCGTACGTCGTCTCGGAGCGGGCGCGCATCCTCGCCGCGGCGCCGCGCGACATCAGCCCGGCTCTTCCGCGCATCTGGGTGCCGACCGCCGTCGAGCTCTCGGTGGGGGCCACCGTGGGCGATCCGCTCACCGCCGCAGCCGTGCACGCGGCCACCGCTGTCTTCCGCGCTGGCATCGGCGGGCTGCGCGTGCGCAGCGTCCAGGCGGGCGATGATCTGCTCACGTACACGTTGCGCGATGGCTTCGAGGTGCGTCTCGGCTCGCTGCAGCAGGTGCCGCTGAAGCTCGCAATCGCCCGCCGGATCCTGGCTCAGGGCGGGGTGGAGCGCTATGTCGATGTCAGCGTCCCCGAGCGCCCGGTCGCCGGGACAAACTCTCAAGTCGTAGGTTGAGGGTTAGGGTTTTCCCCTGCACATCGCGGAAATACGTGGTTGACAGCCATGCGGAGCGCACGTACTCTCCGCTTCAAGGAGAGGCTCGACACCCGCACCCTCCACTACAGCTTGAGGTCGAGTCGATATGCGTATGAGAGATCAGTCGGGTAGCTACCTCGCAGTGATCAAGGTCGTCGGCGTCGGCGGCGGCGGTACCAATGCCGTTAATCGGATGGTCGACGCGGGCGTTTCCGGCGTGGAATTCATCGCCGTCAACACGGACGCCCAGGCGCTGCAGATGTGCGACGCCGACGTCAAGATTCACATCGGCTCGAAGGCCACGCGTGGCCTCGGCGCCGGCGCCGACCCCGAGGTGGGTCGTGCTGCCGCGATCGAGACGCGTGACGAGCTGAAGGAGGCGCTCAAGGGCGCCGACATGGTCTTCGTCACCGCTGGTGAGGGCGGCGGCACCGGCACCGGCGCCGCGCCGATCATCGCCGAGCTCTCCCGCGAGCTCGAGGCGCTCACCGTCGGCGTTGTCACCCGGCCGTTCCTGTTCGAGGGCAAGCGCCGCTCGACGCAGGCCGAGGAAGGCATCGCCGAGCTACGCGAGCACGTCGACACGCTGATCGTCATCGAGAACGACCGGCTGCTGCAGGTCGTCGATCGCAAGACGACGATCATCGAGGCGTTCCGCCAGGCCGACGACGTGCTGCGCCAGGGCGTGCAGGGCATCACCGACCTGATCACGGTGCCCGGTCTCGTCAACCTTGACTTCGCCGACGTCCGCACGATCATGCGCGACGCCGGCTCCGCCCTGATGGGCATCGGCATCGGCACGGGCGACAACCGTGCCGCCGAGGCCGCCCGCATGGCCGTCAGCTCGCCGCTGCTGGAGGCCGCCATCGACGGCGCCACCGGCATCCTGCTCAACATCACCGCGGGTAGCGACATCGGCCTGTTCGAAGTCAACGAGGCAGCCGAGGTTGTCACCTCTGCCGCCGATGCGAACGCCAACGTCATCTTCGGCGCCGTCATCGACGAGTCGCTTGGCGACCAGGTGCGCATCACGGTGATCGCCACCGGCTTCGGCCCGAAGAAGGGCCGGCCCCGCCGCGATGTCGCCCGCGAGCCGTTCGGCCGCGGCCCCGACCGCCCGAGCAGCGAGCGTAACAAGCCCGAGTCGACCTCGACGTCGTTCGACATCCCCAAGGATGTCCTCGACGTGCCCAGCTTCCTGCGCGACAACTAGTCGGGCGCGAGCGCCGCTCAGGCGTTCCTCCCCGGCGAGAGGTAGCGAGGCAGGTCGCCGATCACTGCGACCGCCTCGTCGACGAGGCGGCGCACGATGGTTGCCGCCGGCTCGTGCCGGTCGAGCATGCCGGCGATCTGGCCCGCCGGGTTCTGGACGAGGTCGGGCCGGCCCGACCGCTCGGCGGCGTAGGTGAAGTCGTCCATGATCACCGTCTGCAGCGGCATCGGCAGCGGCTCGAGCCCGGACTCGGCCCAGGCCCGTGTCACCTCGTTGACGACCACGCGCGACGGCTTGCCGGTGTAGGAGCGGCCGACGACGACATCGCGGGCTCCTGCAGCCGTCAGCTGGGCGCGCAGCGACGCATGGACGTACGCCTCCTCGGCGAAGAGGAAGGCCGTTCCGCACCAGACAGCCTGGGCGCCGAGCGCCAGCGCTGCCGCCACCGTGCGGCCGTCGGCGATGCCGCCTGCGGCGACCACCGGCGTCGGTGTGACCTGGTCGACCACCTGGGGGACAAGCGCGAGCGTGGCGACGGTTCCGGTGTGGCCTCCCGCCTCGGAGCCCTGGGCGATGACGATATCCACGCCGGAGCGGATCTGGCGCTCGGCGTGGCGTGGCGCCCCGACCAGGCCCATCACCTTGATGCCCGCCTCGTGCGCGAGCGGCACGACCCAGGCCGGGTCGCCGAGCCCGGAGACGAGCACCGGCACGCGCTCCTCGAGCACGACGTCCGCCTGCTGTCGCATCAGCGTCGGGCTGAGCGCCCAGTGCTGCGGGTGCTTGAAGGAGGGGTCGACCGCGAAGCGCTCGTACAGCGACTCCATGAAGCGCGCGTGCGCCGGGTGGTCGCGTCGGACGAGCGCGCGCACATCGTCGCGTGGCACGTCGGCATCGGCCAGGCTCGCCGGGAGCAGCAGGTCGACGCCGAACGGTCGCGCGGTCAGCGCGCGCACCTCGCGGATCTTCTCGCGGATCTCCTCGGGATCCCAGCCGGTCGCGCCGAGGCAGCCGAGGCCGCCGGCTTCCGAGACCGCGGCGACGAGCGCCGGCGACGTCGTCGAGCCGGTGCCGCGGCCCATGCCGGCCTGGATGATCGGCACGTCGATGCCGAGGTAGTCGCAGAGCGGCGTGTGCAGCGTGGTCATCGCATCCCCCTCAGGTGGTGGCGCTTGCCGGTGCGAGCGTCGGGGCTGATTCTCTGCCCTCGGCCAGCCCGATTGCAACCTGACCTGCGAGCCGCACGACGACGGCCCGGCACCTGCCCCGGCCACCCGCCACCGCTGTCGCTAGGATCGGCCGACGTGCTAGGAGACCTGCGCAGAACGCCGCTCTACGACAGCCATGTCGCGCTCGGTGCGCGCATCGTGCCGTTCGCGGGCTGGGAGATGCCGGTGCAGTACGTGGGTGTCATCCCCGAGCACCGTGCTGTCCGCGCCGACGCGGGCGCCTTCGACGTCTCGCACATGGGCGAGTTCGAGGTGGAGGGGCCGCGCGCCAAGGAGCTGCTGCAGTCGCTGCTCTCCAACGACCTCGATCGCATCGCGCCGGGCCAGGCGCAGTACACGCTGCTCACCAACGAGCAGGGCGGCATCGTCGACGACCTGATCGTCTACCAGCTCGAGGAGCATCGCTTCCTGCTCGTCGTCAACGCCGGCAACCGCGCTGCCGACTTCGCCTGGATCAAGGAGCGCGAGATCCGCGGCTCCGACGTCCGCGACGTCTCCGACGACTTCGCCCTGATCGCCGTGCAGGGGCCGCGCGCCAACGAGCGCCTTGGCCTGCCTGCCGCACCTGCCTTCACGCACGCGGTCGGCAAGGTGGACGGCATCGAGGTGCTGGTATGCCGCACCGGCTACACGGGCGAGGACGGCTGCGAGCTGCTGGTCCTGGCGGCCGACGCGCCGCGCCTCTGGGACGCGATCCTCGGCCGCGGCGTCGTGCCCTGCGGGCTCGGCGCGCGCGACACCCTGCGCCTGGAGCTGTGTTACCCGCTGCACGGCAACGACATCTCGGCCGAGACCGACGCGATCTCGGCCGGGCTCGGCTGGACGTGCGCGCTCGACAAGGAGTTCACCGGGGTGGCCGCGCTGCGCGCCGTCAAGGCGGCAGGGCCTGCCCGGCGCCTCGCGGCCTTCGTCATGGAGGAGAAGGCGATCCCCCGGCACGGCATGGCGATCCTCGAGGGTGGCGAGGTCACATCCGGCACGCACTCCCCGTCGCTCGAAGTGGGTGTCGGGCTGGGCTACGTGCCCGCCGCGCTCGCCGCGCCGGGCAGTCACATCACCGTGGACGTACGCGGCCGCCAGGCACGGGCGCGCGTCGTCAAGAAGCCGATCTACAGCACGAAGGAGAGCACCGATGGCGGCAGCTGAGAGCTACCCGGACGGACTGCTGTACCACCCCGAGCACGACTGGGCCCTGATCGAGGGCGACGAGGCAGTGCTCGGCATCACCTGGTTCGCGCAGGACGCGCTGGGCGAGATCGTCCACTACGAGGCGCCCGATGTCGGGGCCGCGATCGGGATG
The DNA here is from genome assembly GCA_947507735.1 of Actinomycetota bacterium. GTDB lineage: Bacteria > Actinomycetota > Thermoleophilia > Gaiellales > Gaiellaceae > CANFDS01. The sequence continues at coordinate 7,439 of CANNRA010000050.1, read as the reverse complement.
GGCGAGGCGTACGGCGAGGTCGAGTCGGTGAAGGCCGTCAGCGATCTCATCTCGCCGCTCTCGGGCGTCGTGCTCGAGGTCAACGAGAAGGCGACCGGCGAGCCGGAGACGATCAACGAGGAGCCCTACGGCGCCGGCTGGCTGATCCGTGTTCGCCTCACCGATCCGACCGAGATCGCACGGCTGCTCAGCCCGGAGACGTACCGCGCCCACGTCGCGGCGGAGTAGGGGCGGCACGTGTCGTTTCTCTCGCTGACTGACGCCGACCGCGCCGCGATGCTCGCAACGGTGGGCGTGGAGACGGTCGAGGAGCTGTTCCGCGACATTCCCGAGGCGGTACGCCTGCGGGCGCCACTCGCGCTCGACCCGGCGCTGACCGAGGCGCAGCTCGCGGCGCACCTCGCCGAGCTCGCGTCGCGCAACACCCACACGGGCGACGAGCTCTCGTTCCTCGGGTACGGCGTCTACGACCACTACTCGCCCGCCGTGATCGACGTGCTGCTGGCGCGCGGCGAGTTCCTCACCGCATACACGCCGTACCAGCCCGAGATGAGCCAGGGCGTGCTGCAGGCGATCTTCGAGTACCAGACGGCGATCTGCGAGCTCACAGGGCTCGCCGTCTCGAATGCCTCGGGCTACGACGGCTGCACGGTCGCCGCCGACGCCTGCTTCCTCGCCGCGCACCACACGGGGCGCAGCAAGGTGGTCGTTGCCGAGACGCTGCACCCGATGGTGCGCGAGGTCGTTGCGACCTTCGCGCCGGGGTTCGGCATGGAGGTCGTGACGGTGCCGGCAAGCGGTGGCGTCGTGGACGGGGCCGCCTGGGCCGCCGCCTGCGAGGGCGCCGCGTGCGCGATCTTCCAGACGCCCAACGTCTTCGGCATCCTCGAGGACGGCCCGGCCCTGGCTGCCGCAGCGAACGCCTGCGAGGCGCTGCCGGTGGCGCACGTCGACCTGCTGTCGCTCGGCGTGCTGGAGGCGCCCGGCGCCTACGGCTGCGCGCTGGCGATCGGTGAGGGGCAGAGCGCCGGCATCCCGATGAGCTTCGGCGGGCCGCACTTTGGCTTCATGGCAGCGCGCGCCGACCTCGTGCGGCGCATGCCCGGCCGCATCGTCGGCGAGACGCTGGACAGCGAGAGCAAGCGCGCCTTCGTGCTGACGCTGCAGACCCGCGAGCAGCACATCCGCCGTGAGAAGGCGACGTCGAACATGACGACGAACCAGACGCTGATAGCGCTCGCCGGCTGGGTCACCCTGTGCTGGTACGGCCCGCAGGGCCTGCGCGAGCTGGGCGAGCTGCTGATGGGCCTCTCCGCCGAGGTCGCCATCAAGGCGAAGGCCGCCGGCTACGAGCTCGCCTTCCCCGGCACCACGACCTTCAAGGAGGTCGCGCTGCGCGTGCCCGGTGGCGGCAGCGCGGAGGAGGTTGCGCGCAAGGCGCGGGCGCTCGGCGTGAACCCCGGCGTCCCGCTCGGCCATGACTTCGCGGGACTCGCTGACGTGCTGCTGGTGGCCGTCACCGAGAAGCGCACCCCCGACGACATCGCCGAGCTGGCGGAGGTGATCGGCCAGTGCAGCTGATCTACGAGAAGTCTGTTCCCGGCCGTCGCGCCGGCACCGTGCCCGCCTACGCGGGGCTCGCAAAGCCCGCCGTCCCCGCCGGGCTCGGTCGCGCTGCGGCGCCGCGCCTGCCAGAGATCGCCGAGCCGGATCTCGTGCGCCACATCACCGCGCTCGCGAACCGCAACTTCGGCATCGACACCGGCTTCTACCCGCTTGGCTCCTGCACGATGAAGCACAACCCGCGCCTCAACGAGCGCGCCGCGAACCTGCCGGGCTTCGCCAACATCCACCCGGCGCAGAGCGAGGAGTCGGTGCAGGGCGCGCTCGAGCTGATGTGGCGCCTCCAGGAGATCCTGCGCGAGGTCACCGGCCTCGACGCGGTGTCGTTGCAGCCCGCTGCCGGCTCGCAGGGCGAGCTGACCGGCCTGCTGGTGATGCGCGCCTACTTTGCCGATCGTGGCGAGGACGAGCTGCGCCGCGAGATCGTCATCCCCGACACCGCGCACGGCACGAACCCCGCGAGCGTCGTCATGGCAGGCTACGAGGTGGTCGGCATCAAGACCGATGCGCGCGGCAACGTCGATGTCGACGATCTCCGCGCCAAGGTCGGGCCGCGCACGGCGGGCCTGATGATCACCAACCCGTCCACGCTCGGCCTCTTCGAGGAGAACATCCACGAGATCGAGCAGATCATGCACGGCGCAGGCGCCCTCATGTACTACGACGGCGCGAACCTCAACGCCGTCTGCGGCGTCTCGCGGCCCGGCGACATGGGCTTCGACGTCGTGCACATCAACCTGCACAAGACCTTCTCGCAGCCGCACGGCGGCGGTGGGCCGGGCGGCGGGCCGATCGCGGTGCGCGGCCTGCTCGACCCGTTCCTGCCCAAGCCGCAGATCGTGCGTGACGGCGAGGGCGCCGGCGCCTTCTACCGGCTCGACCGCGACCGGCCGAAGTCGATCGGCAAGGTGCGCGGCTGGACGGGGCCGTTCGGCGTCTTCGTGCGCTCCTACGCGTTCATCCGGCGCTACGGCCCCGGCCTGCGCGAGATGTCCGAGGCGGCGGTGCTGAACGCCAACTACATGCTGGCGCGACTCAGGGACGCCTACGACGTGCCCTACGATCGGCTCTGCATGCACGAGTTCGTCATCTCGGCGCGCACCCTCAAGAAGGAGCACGGCGTCACCGCCACCGACGTCGCCAAGCGGCTGATGGACTTCGGCTACCACCCGCCGACCGTCTACTTCCCGCTCGTCGTGCCGGAGGCGCTGATGATCGAGCCGACGGAGTCCGAGGCGAAGGAGACGCTCGACGCCTTCTGCGACGCGATGCTGGAGATCGCGCGCGAGGCGGCCAGCGATCCGGCGGCAGCGAAGGCGGCCCCGCTCACGCGCCCGGTGCGCCGGCTGGACGAGGTGCTCGCGGCCAAGAGGCTCGTGCTCCGCTACGCCTTTGCCGACCATCCCGACCTCGCCGCGGAGCGCGCGGCCGCCAGCGCCTAGTCGCCGCTTCTTGAGCCAGTTCCCCCGGCGGAGGGATCCTGCTAACACCTGTTCCGGGGACGCCGACTACTGCCGTGGGAAGATGTTCATGATGAGAGTCGGATACACGGAAGCAGACTTCGCGCGGGCGGTTGAGATCGTCGGGCGAGAGGGGTCGCTCCTTGCCGTGGTCGAGGGCCTGGGCATCGACTGGGACTACCTCGCGTGGCTGGCGCTCGGCGTAGCCGAGGACGTGCTCGGGCACGGGACGGACGCGCTGCCGGAGGCGCTCGCCAACGGCGCGGAGGCGTTCACCGCGGGCCTGCTGATCGGCGTGCACCTGCCGGAGCGCCGCGAGGCGCCGGAGGGGCTCGGCCTGCAGGTGCCGTGGGCCGTCGACGAGGTGCGCGAGCGTGGACGTCACGCGATCATCGCGGAGCATTGCGACCTCAAGACGATCGCCTCGCTCGAGCAGGTCTACTCGTCGGTGCTCGTCGAGGCGCTGCAGCTGCCGGAGCAGCGCAGCACCGGCATCAAGGAGGCGTTCACGCGCCTGCTCGAGGCGGGACTCGCCACGGGTCTCGTGCTCACCCGGCACGAGTAGCGCGCGCTAGAGCGACGCGAGCAGCGCCGCCAGCTCGGCCGGTGCAGCGAGCAGCGGGGAGTGGCCGGCAGCGAGCGCGACCACCCGGCACGGCGAAGCGGCAACCATCGCGTCCTGCAGCTCCGGCGTGATGATGCGGTCGCGGGCGCAGCGCACGTACACCCGCGGCACCGTGCCGTGGCGCCCGGCTGTCAACGCGGCGGGCGCTCCCATCGGCGCGAGCGGCTCCTGGCAGAGCCGCGCGATCGCTGCGTCGACGATGGCGGGCGCAACGTCGGGGTACAGGGTGTCGCGCACGCGCTCGGGCAGCAGCTCGAGCAGGCCGGTCTCACGGTGCAGCACGCAGGCCTCCGGCGTGAGCGCCGAGCCGGGGTCGAGCTGCGCCAGGCCGTACGCGCTCTCGCCGTTCCGGGGGAGGTACGCGCACAGGTAGACGGCGGCGCGCACGAGCTCCGGCCGGGCCTCACAGGCGGCGGCAACGGTCATGCCGCCCAGGCTGTGCCCGATAAGCAGCGCCGGCTCGCCGGTGGCGGCGTGAGCCCGCTCGAGCGCCTCGACGGTGCGGGCGGCGTACGCCTCGGCCGTGCAGCCGGCGGCCGGGGTGCCGTCGAAGCCGTGGCCGGGCAGCTCTACCGCCTCGACGTGGCCGGAGAGGAGAGGTGCCAGCAGCTCCCAGGCCCAGGCGCCGTGCCAGGCGCCGTGGACGAGGACGACGGCCCCTGGACGGCGCTCCGGCGTGGTCACGCCGGGAGCACGGCGACCTCGACGGCGGGCAGACCGTCGATGCTCGTGGCGTTGTGCTCGCGGATGTAGCCGACGAGGCCGGCCGGGCCCTCCTTCTTCAGCCGGTTCGCCTCCCAGGCCGCGCGCTGTGGCCGCGCGCCCTCGACGCTCAGCAGCGGCACGTCGTAGCCGCAGGAGTCGGCAACGCGTTCGACCGCCACGCGGATGATCGAGCGGGCGCCCGGCCCCGGCTCGAAGCCGAGCCGCGCCGCCTCGGCCGCGAAGCCCGGCGTGCCGACCTGGATGACCTCGCCGCGCCCGTGCAGGCGCACGATCCGGGGCGGCCCAGCGAAGGCGCAGAGCATCACGCAGATGCGGCCGTTCTCGCGCAGGTGCGCGATCGTCTCCGAGCCGCTGCCCAGGTGGTCGAGGTACGCCACCTCGAGCGGCCCGCTGATGCGCAGCGACCCGATCGGCCCCTTCGGCGACACGTTGACGTGGCCGTCGGCGCCTGTCGGCGCGGTGCCGACAAAGAAGAGCGCCTGGGCGCGGATCCAGTCGGCGAGCGTGGTGTCGATGCCATCGAAGATCTTCATGCCGCCAGCGTAACGCGGACGGGGGAGGGAGCGGGCGGGGCGGCCCGGGTGGGAGCTACGCCGCGGGGGTGCGCTCGGCGGCGAGCTGGCCGCAGGCGGCCTGGATGTCGCGGCCGCGGGTGAGGCGTGTCGTTGCGGGAACGCCACCCTTCGTCAGCTCGTTCTGGAACGCCTCGATGCGCTCGCGCGAGGAGCCGTCGTAGATCCCGCCGGTGGGGTTGTACGGGATCAGGTTGACCTTGAAGTCGGTGCGGCCGAGCAGCTTGACCAGCGCCTGCGCCTGGTCGGGCCGGTCGTTGACACCGCTGAGCATCACGTACTCGATGAAGACCTTCTGGCGGCGCACCGCGACGTAGCGGCGGCACTCGGCGATGACCTCGCTCAGCGGGTAGCGCTCGTTGATCGGCATCAGCTTCTGGCGCAGCTCGGCGTCGGGCGCGTGCACCGAGATGGCGAGGCGCACGGGGATCTCGACCTCGTCGATGAAGCGCTTCAGGTTAGGCAGCCAGCCGACGGTGGAGATGGTGGTGCGGCGGTGCGTGATGCCGACCTCGGGCAGGTACGCGATCGATGCCATCACGTTGTCGAAGTTGATCAGCGGCTCGCCCATGCCCATGAAGACGCAGTGGTTGATCTCTTCCTTGCGCCGGAAGTGGAGTGCCTGGTCGAGGATCTCGAACGGGGTGAGGTTGCGCCCGAACTTCATCTGGCCGGTCGCACAGAAGGTGCACGTGAGCGGGCAGCCCGACTGGGAGCTGACGCAGATCGAGCGGCGGCCGTCCTTGTAGCGCATCAGCACCGATTCGACGGCGTGGCCGTCCGTGGTGCGGAAGAGCGCCTTGACGGTGCCGTCCTGGGCGGTCGCCTCGGTGACCAGCTCGAGCGTCGTGAATGGCACGCGCGCGGCCAGCTCGGCGCGCAGCGGAGAGGGGATGTTGGTCATCCCGTCGTAGCCGCGAACGCCGCGCAGAAGCCACTCCCGCACCTGGCCGGCGCGGAACTTCGGCTCGCCCAGGTCGGCCAGCGTCGCGTCAAGAAGCATCAGGTCCACCTGTGGAGGGTAGCGGGATGCTTGAATCCGCCGCATGATCGAGCTGCGCAGCGATGTGAAGACCCGTCCTTCTGCGGCGATGCGGGCCGCCATGGCGAACGCCGAGGTCGGTGATGACCACGCGGGCGAGGACCCGACCGTCAACGAGTTGGAGCGGCGTGGGGCGCAGCTGCTCGGCCAGGAGGCGGCGCTCTTTCTCCCGTCGGCGACGCTTGCCAACCAGCTCGCGTTCCGCGTCCTCTCGCGGCCGGGCGAGGAGCTGATCGGCGAGGAGAGCGCGCACGTCTTCATCAGCGAGCAGGGCGGCCCGGCCGTGCACTCGGGCCTGGTCTGCCGTGGGCTGGCCGGACGGCTCGGCCGCTTCACGGGCGAGCAGCTGCGCGCCGCCGTGCGGCCCGACCGGCCCAACTACTACCCGCGCTCGCGCATCGTCACGCTCGAGAACACCCACAACAGCGCAGGCGGCACCGTGTGGCGCCTCGACGAGCTGGCCGACGTCACGGCCACCGCCCGCGAGCTCGGCCTCGCCCTGCACCTCGACGGCTCGCGCGTGCTGAACGCGGCGATCGCGCTCGGCGTGCCAGCGGCGCAGCTCTGCGCGCCCTTCGACCTGGTGACGCTCTGCCTGACGAAGGGGCTCGGCTGCCCGATGGGCGCCGTGCTCGCCGGTAGCGCGCCGCTGATCGCCGAGGCCCGCAGGCTGAAGCACCTGTTCGGCGGGGCGACGCGCCAGGCGGGCATCGTCGCCGCGGCGGGGATCTACGCCTTCGACCACAACATCGACCGCCTCGCCGACGACCACCGGCGGGCGCGCCGCCTGGCCGAGGCGCTGGTCGCGGCGGGCGTGCCGGTCGACCTGGAGCGCGTCGAGACGAACTTCGTGCAGATCGACATGGCGGCGTTCGGGCTGACCGGCGCCGAGGGGACGCAGCGGCTGGCCGCGGCCGGTGTCGGTGTCACCGGGACGATCCACCCGACGGTGGTGCGCGCGCTCACCCACCTGGACGTCAGCGACGAGGACATCGAGCAGGCGGCGCGGCTGATTCCGCAGGCGCTGGGCGCGGCGGCAGGCGCCACGACGGGAGCCGCCCGTGGCTGACGCCCCGGCAGCAGGGCGGGAGCCCGGGCTGGAGCTCGCGGTGGTGCGCGACGCGGGCGCTACGGTGTCGCACATGCTGTGGGCCCCCTATGCGTTTACGCGAGCGAACCAGGTGTTCGGGACGGGTGCTGCCGACGATGCGCGCTAGGGCGGGAGTCACCGCCGCTGTGGCGGCGGTGGTGGTGGTCGCTCTCACGCTCGCCGCGGGTGGGGCGGGGGCTGCGCGGGGGAAGGGCGCCGTGCGCGGCGCGGGCGCCGTCGCCGATACGGCGGCATATACCGGGCTCGGCGCGTGGCTCGACGTCTTCGACACCGGCCTGCG
>CANNRA010000049.1 GCA_947507735.1 Actinomycetota bacterium | reverse complement strand
CGGCGTCGAGCGCGCGCGCCAGCGACGGCGAACCACCGAGCTCCGCCTGGGCGATGCCCGAGCCCTGCTCATACCGCAGCGCACGGAACAGCGCCACGTCCAGCGTCTCCTCGAGAATCCTGACGACGCGGTCGTGGGCGGCCCGCCCGGTGAGGCTCTCCGGAGCGGGCGCGCTGACCGTGAGCGTCGTCGCCGGCTGGCGCAGCCACTGCTTGGCGTAGACGAGCCGGTAGGGGCCGCTCGTCAGTTCGGCCTCGACGTACGGCGCGCTGTCGGTGTGTACCGGCTTGACGCTCTTGACCTTCTGCTTGCCCGAGCTATCGAGCTCGTCAAAGAGCAGGTGGAGCGCCTCGGCGATGCTCGACTTGCCGATCTCGTTCGGCCCCTCGACGATCGTCACGCCGGTGGCGGAGAAATCGATCGTGGCGGCCTCGACGCCGCGGAAGCTGCGCAGGACGATGCGGTGGATCCTCATGCGCCGCTCCGCGCGAGCCGGAACAGCAGGTTCAACGCGTCCTGGGCGACCTCGCCGTGCGCACCGCCCCGTGCGGCCTCCTCACGCAGGCTCTCCATGGTCGTGAGCGCGTAGCCGGAGAGCCCGAGCTCGTCGAAGTCGGCAGTGTCAGCGAGCAGGTGGAGATCGGTGTGGCGCTCCCACGTTTCGAGCGCGGCGAAGACGTCGGCGGCACGCTCTAGCACGGTATCGAGCTGCTCCTGCTCGGTGAGGTTGATGGTGCCGCGGAAGCTGAGCTTGACCACGGCGTTGCGCTTGTCCGGGATCGCGTCGAGGAAGGCCTCGATGGCCTCGACCTCCTCGCGCCCGTTGACGTCGAACTGCTGCAGCGTGAAGCTCCATGTGCCGACTCGGTGCGGCGTGACGCGGACGGCAGCGCTGCCGTTGGGCCCGGCGCCAGGCTCGATCTCGACGACCAGTGCGTGGTTCGGCAGCGCCTCGGTGTAGTCGGTGACGAGGGGGGTGCCGGCGTACCAGATCCTCCCGCTCGTTCCGACCTCGGTCGCTGAGTGGCGGTCACCGAGCGCGATGTAGTCGATGACGCCGTCGGCGATGGCGCGCTCGGCCGCCGCCAGCCGTATCAGCGCCGGGCTCTCCTTGTCGGGGCTGAGCGTATCGACGGCGCCGTGACCGACGAGGACGCGGGCGGTGGCGGCGGAGGTGCGAGCAGGCAATCCGGTGCACGCGCGGGCAACGAGATCCTCAAGCGGCTGCTTGCTGTCCCACGGGGCGCCGACGATCTCGGCGGCGACGCCGGGCACGGCGAGCGGGTCGCTGGACTCCAACACGATGACGTTGGCGGGCTTCCGCTCGGTGAAGGCCGAGCTGCGGAACACCGAGGCTGCGTTCAGCGGATCATGGTTGGCCGGCAGCAGGTAGACGGGGATGTCGAAGCTGGCGAGGGCGTCGACGGCTCGCGCGACGACCGCACGGTCGAGGTGGTTCGAGTCGAAGACGTCGCCGCAGACGACCGCGAAGGCGCAGCCCTGCTCGCTGGCGACACGGGCCATCGCACGCACTGCGTCGAGCCGCGCCTCGGCGTAGCGCGCCTGCTCCTCGGCCGAGAGGAAGTGCCGCGTCATTCCGAGCTGCCAATCCCCGCTGTGGACGAACCTGACGATCGCTCTGCTCCCTCGTCGACGTTGTCGGTCGAGGATATAGACCGCTGCCGGAAGTCTGGTGCGCGCGAGCCACTACCCTTCAGGCGTGATTTCGCACGCCCAGCCGCTCCGCCGCGACGACCTGCTGCCCGATCCGATCGCGCAGTTCCTGATCTGGTTTGCCGCGGCGGGGCAGGCCGGCGTGCACGAGCCCGAGGCGATGGCGCTGGCCACGGCCACGCCGGACGGCATCCCGTCGGTGCGGATGGTGCTGCTGAAGGGCGTGGACGAGCGCGGCTTCGTCTTCTTCACCAACCGCGAGGGGCGCAAGGGTCAGGAGCTGGAGACGAACCCGCACGCGGCGCTGCTCTTCCGCTGGGAGCCGCTCGGCCGACAGCTGCGCATCGAGGGCACGGTCGAGCACCTGCCCGAGGCCGAGAGCGACGCGTACTTCGACACGCGGTCGCTGGGGTCGCGGCTTGGAGCCATGGTGTCGCCGCAGTCCCGGCCGATCGCCTCGCGCGCGTGGCTGGAGGGGAGGATCGCCGAGGTTGCCGCCGCCACCGCCGCGAGCGACGCCCCGCCCGTGCGGCCCGCCCACTGGGGCGGCTACCTGGTGCGGCCGTCCGTGTTCCAGTACTGGCAGCACCGCAGCGACCGCGTCCACGACAGCTTCCGCTACGCGCCCGCCGCCGGCGACCCGTCCGACGCAGGGGCGGGCTGGCGCATCGAGCGGCTCGGGCCGTGAGCGACAGCTCCGATGAGCAGGGCCAGCCACCCCACGACGTCCAGCTCGAGGCGAAACGACTCAGGCGCCTGGCCATCGAGGCGATCGCGGCCCTGACCGACGAGGAGCTGGCCGCCCGCGTCGCTGCCCCCACGCGGTTCGCAGTTGCCCTGCGCAGCGCCCGCGACCTCGTCGAGGCGCGCGACTTCGCCCTCTCGCTGCTCACCCGGCCGGGCGAAGGCCCCGGCGACCCGGATCCCACGCCCCCGCCCGAGGCGTTCCCGACCCTGCTGCGCTTCGCCGAGCTGCGGCTCGGCGCCCCCGAGGAGCTCGACGACGAGGGCGCCCGCTCGATCGTGCGCGAGCTCCAGGCTGTCCGCGCCGACCTCAAGGCATTGCGCCGTGCCCTGACCGGACGCGAGCGCGGGCCGGAGCTGTGGGCCGTCGTGCGCGTGCTGCCGCGCGACGAGGCGCTGGCGCGTGTCGGCGCCTGATCTGGTACCTATCGGGTCGATGCGCATCACCAACACGCTCACCCGCTCGGTCGCCGAGCTGCCGCCGCCCGTCACCGCCGCGGGCGCTCCGGCGCGCATTGGCATGTACTTCTGCGGCCCGACCGTCTACCAGCGGATCCACGTCGGCAACGCGCGCCCGTTCGTCATCTCGATGTGGCTGCGCGCCTGGCTGCGGGAGCGCGGCTACGCGCCGAACCTCGTCATCAACATCACCGACATCAACGACAAGATCTACGACGCGGCCCCGGGCGACAGCGCGCGCCTCGCCGCCGAGGCGTCGCAGTGGTACATCGACGATACGGCGCTGCTCGGCCTCGGCCGGCCGGACGAGGAGCCGAAGGCCACCGAGACGGTGCCCGAGATCGTCGCGCTGATCGTTGACCTGGTCGAGCGCGAGATGGCCTATGCGGCCGGCGGCGACGTCTACTTCCGCGTCGGCCGCTTCCCGGACTACGGCTGCCTGTCGGGCCAGCGCCCCGATGAGGTGCAGGACATGGAGCCGAACCCGCTGAAGGAGGACGCGCGCGACTTTGCCCTGTGGAAGGCGACGAAGCCGGGCGAGGACACGACCTGGGCGTCGCCGTGGGGGCTGGGCCGCCCGGGCTGGCACATCGAGTGCTCGGCCATGGCCGAGAAGTTCCTCGGCCCCGACTTCGAGATCCACGGCGGCGGGCTCGATCTGATCTTCCCGCACCACGAGAACGAGCTGGCGCAGTCGCGTGCCGCCGGCCGCGGCTTCGCGAAGGTGTGGATGCACAACGGCATGCTGCGCTTCACGGGCGAGAAGATGTCGAAGTCGCTCGGCAACGTCGCGTTGCTGCAGACCGTGGTCGAGGAGTGGGGGCGCGAGACGCTGCTGCTCTTCTTCCTGACGGGCCACTGGTCGAAGCCGATCGACTTCTCGCCGGAGACGCTCGCGCAGGCGAAGGCGCAGGTCGAGAGCTTCCGCAACGTGTTCCGCGCCCCGGCCCGGCTGGACGGTGACGCTCCGACCTGGGACGACTTCGCCGCGACGCTCGACGACGACTTCAACACGCCGGCCGCGCTCGCGGTGCTGCATGCGTGGCGCACCGCCGGCCGGCTCGACCTGCTGCGGCGCGGGCTCGGCAGCTTCGGGCTGGCATCGGTCGCCGTCGACGAGAGCGCCCCGGGCGAGCTGATCGCGCTCGCTGAGGCGCGCAGCGCTGCCCGTGCCGTCAGGGACTGGGCCGAGTCCGACCGCCTGCGCGACGAGATTGCGGCGCGCGGCTGGACGGTGCGCGACGTGGCCGAGGCGCCTGGCTACCAGCTGGTGCCCTCAATATGAGCCGCGAGGTCGTCTACGGCCGCCAGCCGGTGCGTGAGGCCCTGCGCGGCCGCCGCCAGGTGCTGGAGCTGCTCGTCACCGAGCAGGCGCTCAACGGCGAGACCTGGCTGCAGGAGCTAACTCAGCCTCTACCTCAGGTACGGACCGGTGCCGAGCTGGAGGAGTCCGCGGGCACGCGCGACCACCAGGGCGTCGTCGCGCTGTGCGAGCCGTACCGCTACGCCGACGCGCTCGACTTCGCCAGCGGCGGGCGCAGCGCGGGTGGCCTCGAGGGCGAGCGGCCGCTGATCGTCTGCCTCGACCAGGTCACCGACCCGCACAACCTGGGCGCGGTCATTCGCAGCGCCGAGGGCGCGGGCGCCACGGGGGTCGTCATCCCCAAGGACGGCGCCGTGCACGTGACGCCCGCCGTGTGCAAGACCTCTGCCGGTGCTGTCGAGCACCTGCCGATCGCCATCGTCACCAACCTGGCGCGCTACCTGGAAGAGATCAAGGGGCCCGACCTCTGGGTGTGGGCGGCAGACGCGGACAAGGGCGGCCCGCCCTGGAAGTCCGATCTCGTCGGCGGCGCCGCGCTCGTGCTGGGCGCCGAGGGCAAGGGCCTGCGCCCGCTGGTGCGTCGCAGCTGCGACGGGGCCGTTGCGATCCCGCTCAACGGCAAGCTCGACTCGCTCAACGTCAGCGTGGCGGCGGGCATCCTGCTGTTCGAAGCACGTCGCCAGCGCAGCGGCTGAGCGGGGAGGCCCGGCAGCTCATGTCCGCGCCGACCTACTACCTCTTCGACGGCCATAACCTCTTGCACGCGGGTGGCTTCGGCGAGCCGCGCGAGCTGGTGGACATGCTGGCGAGCTGGCTGGCGCTGAAGGGCGTGCGCGGCACCGTCGTCTTCGACGGCAGGGGCGACCCGTCGCAGATCGGGCCGCTGGAGATCCTCTGGGCGCCGCACGCCGATCCGGTGCTGGAGCGCCTGGCGGCCGAGACGCGCCTGCAGGAGCAGGTGTGCCTCGTCACCTCCGACCTGGCGGTCAAGGGCACGGCCGGCAGGCGCGTCGCCCAGCTCTCGTCGCGCACCTTCATGCGCGACGCCGAGACCGCCGAGCTGCCGCCCCAGCGCCCCGGCCACATGGCCGATCTGCTCGACCCCGAGACGCGTGCCCGCCTGGAGCGGATGCGTCGCGGGCTCGACGGCTGAACCACACCATGGCCGCCGCGCGGCCGCCAAACCCTGCCTGCGTGCACATCTGGCCTTGTACGTTGCCCCGGACGTTGCTAAGCTGCGCCTCAACCTAAGGGTGAGACTTGACGGAGATGGAAATCGGCGCCGTCAGGGAAACCCATTATTTGCAGGGGGTTTGGGGTGTCAGCTCGTTACGCAGCCGCCGTACGTACGCCGGCAAAGATTCAACGTGAACTTGAGGATTTGCAGCTGGTGATGAAGGCGCGCAACGGCAACCAGGCTGCTCTGGACGCCCTGATGAAGCGCTACACGAGCTTCGTTCGCCTCAAGGCCAGCTCGTATTTCCTGGCCGGTGGCGACTCGGACGACCTGATCCAGGAAGGGATGATCGGCCTCTACAAGGCGGTGCGCGACTTCCGCCCCGACAAGGAGACCTCGTTCCGCAGCTTCGCCGAGCTGTGCGTGACGCGCCAGATCATCACCGCGATCAAGACCGCGACCCGCTTCAAGCACGCCCCCCTGAACACGTACGTCTCCTTCAGCCACACCCCGGCCGGCCAGGAGGACTCCGACTGCACCCTCGGTGACGCGCTGCCCGGCCCCGGCATCGACGACCCGGTGGTCAGCGTCATGTCCACCGAGGAGCTGAAGAGTCTCGTCTTCTGCCTCGGCACCGGCCTCTCGCATCTCGAGTCGCAGGCGCTCAAGCTGTACCTCGAGGGCTCCTCCTACGAGGACATGGCCGAGCTGCTCGAGTGCGACACGAAGACGATCGATAACGCCCTCCAGCGCGTCAAGCGCAAGGTCGTCACCCACCAGCGCTCGCGCGAGGTTCTCCAGTAGCCTCCGGCTCAGCGCCGAAGTAGCTCAGCTGGTAGAGCACTCGCCTTGTAAGCGATAGGTCGCGGGTTCGAGTCCCGCCTTCGGCTTCCGCTGCTTCAGCGAATTCCGGCGACACGCTTGATGCGCAACTGCAGCGCCTTGCCATCGGTCTCGATGGCGCGGCGTAGGTCGGAGTCGCGGCTGGAGATGATGCTCGCCTCGGCCACGAGGTTCTTCACGCGCAGGTGAACCTCGGTGTCGTAGAAGGTGCCGGCCTTGCTGCGGAAGACGTTGCGGACAGCCCACGCGTCGGCGCCGAGCGCCGGCACGCGCCAGGACTCGGTCGAGCGCAGCGTCCAGCCGCCCTCGATCAGCTTGCCGCGGAAGAGGCGGAAGCTCTCGATCTGGCGGGCGTGGAAGAGCGCGGCTGACGGCTCGCTGTCGAACAGCTGCACGGTGGTGCCGCCGAAGAAGGCGCCGTCCGGGGCGAAGCCGGGGCCCCAGCTGGCGTCGTAGCCGCCCACCCAGCCCGCGTCGGCGATGGCGCCGGCATCGTCCCTGGGGTCGAGCGTGTAGCGGGGCGAGTCCTCGATGTTGATCTCGCCGCTGGAGGTCGAGACCTGCAGGGAGTCGAGGCGGGCGCCGCCGATCAGGGTGCGCGGCAGCACCATCTTGACGAGCTGCTCGGGCGCGATGGCGGCCGGGCGGGCCGCGACGGCGGTGGCGCCGAGCGTGGCGGTCAGCACGAGCGCGGCGGCGACCAGAACGGTGAGGCGCAGCGTGGGGCGGGTCACGAGGCCGACGATAGCGCATCCATGCTCGCTTCCTGGCTTGCCCGTAGGGCGGCGTAGCGTAAAGTCCGCGCTGATGGCGACGACCGACGACACCACCAAGGGCAAGCTCGAGCGCCTGCTGCGCCTCCGCGAGGAGTCGCTGCACCAGGCCTCCGACAAGGCGATCCAGCGCCAGCACGACCGCGGCAAGCTGCTCGCGCGCGAGCGCATCGACCTGCTGCTCGACCCCGGCTCGTTCGTCGAGCTCGACCGCTACGTGCGGCATCGGAGCTCCGAGTTCGGGATGCTGGAGAACCGCCCCTGGGGCGACGCCGTCGTCACCGGCTACGGCACGGTGTTCGGCCGCAAGGTCTTCGTCTTCTCACAGGACTTCACGATCTTCGGCGGCAGCCTGAGCGAGGTCTTCGCCGAGAAGATCTGCAAGGTCATGGACATGGCCGTCAAGTACGGCTGCCCGTTGATCGGCATCAACGACTCGGGCGGGGCGCGCATCCAGGAAGGCGTCGTGTCGCTGGGCGGCTACGCCGAGATCTTCTGGCGCAACGTGCAGGCGAGCGGTGTCATCCCGCAGATCTCCCTCGTGATGGGGCCGTGCGCCGGTGGTGCCGTCTACTCGCCCGCCATGACCGACTTCATCTTCATGGTCGAGGAGACGTCGTACATGTTCATCACCGGCCCCGACGTGGTGAAGACGGTGACCGGCGAGATCGTGACGCAGGAGGAGCTGGGTGGCGCGCTCGCGCACGCGACCAAGTCCGGCGTGACGCACTTCACCGCTCCCAGCGAGCAGGAGTGCATCGAGGACGCGCGCTACCTGATCTCGTTCCTGCCGCAGAACAACCGCGAGGCGCCGCAGTGGGTTCGGCCCACCGATCCGCGCGACCGCGAGGATGTCGAGCTCGACACGCTGATCCCGGACAACCCGAACAAGCCGTACGACATCAAGGACGTCATCCACCGGGTGATGGACGACGGCGAGTTCCTCGAGGTGCAGCCGCTGTACGCCGAGAACATCGTCTGCGGGTTCGCGCGCCTGGGCGGCCACGTGGTGGGCGTCGTCGGCAACCAGCCGAAGGCGCTGGCGGGCGTGCTCGACATCGAGTCGTCGACGAAGGCTGCGCGCTTCGTGCGCACGTGTGACGCGTTCAACATCCCGCTGATCACGTTCGAGGACGTCCCGGGCTTCCTGCCGGGCACGACGCAGGAGTGGAACGGCATCATCCGCCACGGCGCGAAGCTGCTCTACGCCTACTGCGAGGCGACCGTGCCCAAGCTGACGGTGATCACCCGCAAGGCCTACGGCGGCGCCTACGATGTCATGTCGTCGAAGCACGTTCGTGCCGACTTCAACTTCGCCTGGCCGACCGCCGAGGTGGCCGTGATGGGCCCCGACGGTGCCGTCAACATCATCTTCCGTGACGAGCTGAAGGACGCTGCCGATCCCGAGGCGCGTCGGGCCGAGCTGATCGCCGACTACAAGGAGAAGTTCGCCAACCCGTACTCGGCCGCCGAGCGCGGGTACGTGGACGACGTGATCGAGCCGCGGCGCACCCGTCCGGTGCTGATCGACGCGCTGGAGACCGCGCTGACGAAGCACGAGGTTCGGCCGGCCCGCAAGCACGGGAACATCCCGCTCTGAGGCCGGCACCCGCCGCCCCCTGCGTCGAGGCAGAGACCATGAATCTGGACATCACCCCCGAGCCCACCGACGAGGAGCGCGAGGCGCTGCTCGTGGCGTTCGAGGAGCTGCTGCGCGAGGAAGAGCTGCGCAGCGGGTCGCCGTATCGGAGCGCCTGGCGTCAGGCCGGCATCGCGTTGAACACGCGGCCGTTTGACGCCTATCCGACGGATCGGTAGCAACAGCCAACGACCTCGTCGCTGCGCGCTACTCCGGGCGGTTCGACGTGCCGACGTTCGCGAGGCTCGTAGCGAGCAGATCTCGAGCAGACAAGGCCCCGCGGGGGCGCGCACGGTGCTGGACGCGCACGCGGCCGGGCTCGCGCGCGAGGGCGTCACCATCTGGGCCTGCTACCCGAAGGCCAACAAGACCGACATCAACCGCGACACCCTGTGGCCGATCTTCATGGAGTACCGGCTGCGGCCGAACGGGGTGCGGCGCTCGACGACGTGTGGTCGGCGCTGCGCTACCGGGCGTTGAAGGCCGGCGAGACGTTCCACGGCGTGGGGTAGGGCCGGGCTGCTCGGGCCGAGATCGCCGCCGGGGTCGGAAGACAGCCGGGGCCGCACGGTTGCTCGGGCCGGGCGGTGTCGCCAAAGTTGCGCTGAATCCCGGGATCGAATGCAACTTTCACGAGGGTGCGGCGAAGGGCCCGTGGATCGCGTGAACGGAGGGACACTCGCCGGGGGCGCCGACAGTTAGGCGCCGGCACAAAGCCGGCACAGATTGCGCCCGTGAAGGGTGCTACCTTCTTCCCATGGCGATTGACGGCCCCCACGACGGCACAGCAGCCGGGCCCGACGATGGCATCGGGACCGCATCCGCGATCGACTTCGCCTCGCTCACGGGTGAGGAGATGAGCGAGCTGCTGGGGAGGATTCCTGGCGCCGTCGAGGGTGTGAATCTCGCCTGGCAGGAAGTGCTTGCCGGCGAGTTCTTCTCCATCTCAGAACTCTGAGCCGTGGCACACCTGATCGTGAGCGCGCGTGCACGCGAGGATCTCGCACGCCTGCTCTTCACCCATCGCCTGCCTGCGACGACCCGGCTGCGGGTTCTGCGTTCGATCGATCACCTCGCGTTCGCGCCCCTCGCCGGACCCGCGCTGCCCGGCCACCTCGAGGGCTACCGCTACATCGTCGGCCCGTGGCCGTGGATGGTGATCGTCTACCGCTACTGGGATCAGCCTGATGCTGTCGTGATCCTGAGGATCTACGACAGCCGAACGGCGGAGGCTCCGCTCCGCTGAGCCCTACACGGCAGCTTCGGCCGCAGCGGCAGCCGCGCCCTGCGGCTCGGCGCTGCGCAGCAGTTGCGGCGCAGCGCGGGCGTAGTCGATCGCGCTCGCCCAGGTGAAGATCACCGCGACCAGCATCGACCACCAGGCGAAGTCGTCACGCCAGGCGCCCGACAGCGAGTAGCCGCCGAAGCCGATCGCGAACGCCTGCGCCCACGTCTTCAGCTTGGCGAGGTCACGGGCCTGGATGACGATCCCCTTCTCGATCGCCGCCAGCCGCAGGCCGCTGATCACGAACTCGCGCGCGATGATCGCCGCCGCCATCCAGGCGGGGCAGACGCCCTCGCCGACCAGCATCACGAGCGCCGCCATCACCAGCACCTTGTCGGCCACCGGATCGAGCAGCGAGCCCAGCGGCGACGACTTCCCCGTCCAGCGCGCCACCCGCCCGTCGAACCAGTCCGTCCACATCGCCGTGACGAAGACGGAGGTTGCCCACCAGTAGTGGCCGTGGAAATCGAGCAGGAACAGGACGACCACGAAGGGCACCGCGACGATGCGTGTGACGGTCAACTGGTCAGCCAGGGTCATTGATGCGACACAATAGACGGCGTGACCGTCGACGCCCCGCTCTTCCGCAAAGTCCTCGTCGCCAATCGCGGTGAGATCGCCGTCCGCATCTTCCGCACGCTGCGCGAACTGGGCATCGGAACCGTGGCCGTTTACAGCGAGGCCGACCGCTCCGCGCTGCACGTTCGCCGTGCCGACGAGGCGTATCTGATCGGGCCCGGCCCGGCCAACCAGAGCTACCTCGTGTGGGAGCGCGTGATCGAAGCCGCGCTCCGCTCGGGCGCCCAGGCGATCCATCCGGGCTATGGCTTCCTCGCCGAGAACGCCCGCTTCGCCCAGGCCGTCGAGGACGCGGGCCTCACCTGGATCGGGCCGCCGGCCTCCGCCATCGACGCCATGGGCTCGAAGACCGCGGCCCGCGACCTGATGAAGAAGGCGGGCGTCCCCATCGTCCCCGGCACCACCGACGCGCTGCAGTCGGCCGAGGAGGTCGCACAGCTTGGCGACCAGTACGGCTGGCCGATCGCGATCAAGGCGGCGGCAGGCGGCGGCGGCAAGGGCATCAAGGTCGTGCGCAGCGCCGCCGAGGCCGAATCCGCCTACGCCAGCGCCAAGCGCGAAGGCCTCGCCTACTTCGGCGACGACACCATCTACGTCGAGAAGTACATCGAGAACCCGCGCCACGTCGAGGTGCAGGTGCTCGCCGACAACCACGGCAACGTCATCCACCTGGGCGAGCGCGACTGCAGCATCCAGCGCCGCCACCAGAAGCTGATCGAGGAGTCGCCGTCGCCCGCCGTCGGCCCCGAGCTGCGCGAGCACATCGGCAAGATCGCCACCGATGCCGCGCGCGCCGTCGGCTACCGCAGCGCCGGCACCATCGAGGGCCTGCTCTCGCACGAGGGCGAGTACTACTTCCTCGAGATGAACACCCGCATCCAGGTGGAGCACACCGTCACCGAGATGGTGACCGGGCTCGACCTGATCCGCGAGCAGGTGCTGATCGCCGCCGGCCAGCCGATGAGCGTCACGCAGGCCGACGTGCAGGTGCGCGGCCACAGCTTCGAGTGCCGCATCAACGCCGAGAACCCGTCCAACGGCTTCCTGCCGTCACCCGGTCTGATCACGCACTACAAGGAGCCCACGGGCATCGGCGTGCGCGTCGACTCCGGCGTCGAGGCTGGCAGCGAGATCGCGCCGCTCTACGACCCGATGATCGCCAAGCTGATCGTGCACGACACCAACCGCGAGACGGCGCGGCGCCGCATGCTCCGCGCCCTCGACGAGTTCGAGGTGGGCGGCGTCAAGAGCCTGCTCGGCTTCCATCGCGCCCTGCTGCGCCACCAGGCCTTCATCGACGGCGGCACCTGCCACGGCATCGTCGAGAGCGAGCTGCTCGCCCAGCAGGCCGAGGCGCTGAGCGTCGAGGAGTTCCCGGCAGCCGCTGCGGCCGGCGGGGGCGGCGCGGCCGGACTGCGTGAGCGCTCCGTGTCGGTGGAGCTGAACGGCCGCCGCTTCGACGTGAAGGTGCAGGAGCCCATCGCCGACTTCGTCGCGCTCGGCCATCGCCGCCGCGAGCGGGAGCTGAGCGGTGGCGGCCGTGGCGGCGCAACCGAGGCCGTCACCAGCCCGATGCAGGGGACGATGCTCGCCGTGAAGGTCGCCGAGGGCGACGCGGTGACGACCGGCCAGGTGCTGTGCATCATCGAGGCGATGAAGATGGAGAACGAGGTCACCGCGCACCGCGACGGCATCGTCCAGAACATCAGCTGCAAGGCCGGTGAGCCGGTCAAGACCGGCCAGGTCGTCTGTCTCGTCGTCTCGGCCGAGGACGCTGCGGCCGCCGACGACGACATCGCCTAGAGGCTTCGCCGTGGCCGCCACCGACACCACCTGCGTCGCCTTCGCGGACGCCGCGGGCGAGCCGCTCGTCGCCACCACGAACCGCACCGACCGCTGGCTGCTCGTCGAGCTGCACGGCCCGTGGGAGCCCGACGCGATCGAGACCGAGGGCCTCGGGGACGCCGTGCGCGCCCGCCTGCGCGCGTGGCTCGCCACCACGCCGGAGTCGCGCCTGCTGCTGATCCGCCGCCCCGAGCGTCGCGACGCAACCGGCAGCCATGTCTACCTGGTCGACTCCCGGCCCGGCCACGAGAGCCTGCGCTGCGCCGTGCTGGCGTCGCACGACGACCTCGTCAGCGCCGACCTCGACGACGCCAGCTTCGGCGAGCCGGTCGCTGGGCCGCTGCTGCTGGTGTGCCATCACGGCCGCCGCGACGCCTGCTGCGCCCGGCTTGGGAAGCCGCTCTACGAGGCTTTTGTTGCCGCCGCCGCTCCGGTCTGGCAGTGCTCGCACGTCGGCGGCCACCGCTTCGCCGGCAACGTCGTGTGGCTGCCCGAGGGCATCACCCTCGGCCGGGTGCAGCCGGAGGACGCAGCCGCCGTG